>NZ_JBIVMX010000056.1:0-37837 GCF_044753305.1 Pseudomonas sp. NPDC088429
GACCACGGTGTAGGTCGGTACGTGGGTGATACGTACGGCCGAGTCGGTGGTGTTTACGTGCTGACCACCGGCACCCGAGGAACGATAGGTGTCGATCCGCAAGTCTGCCGGGTTGATTTCGATTTCCACCTTGTCATCGATCTCTGGCGAGACGAAAACAGCGGAGAACGAGGTGTGACGACGGTTGCCGGAGTCGAACGGGCTCTTGCGCACCAGACGGTGTACGCCGATCTCGGTACGCAGCCAGCCAAAGGCGTATTCGCCCTTGATGTGCACGGTCGCACCTTTGATACCGGCGACTTCACCGGCCGACAGTTCCATGATCGTGGCGTCGAAACCGCGTTTATCCGCCCAGCGCAGGTACATGCGCAGCAGGATGTTGGCCCAGTCTTGCGCTTCGGTGCCGCCGGAACCGGCCTGGATGTCCAGGTAGGCGTTGTTCGGGTCCATTTCATGGCTGAACATGCGGCGGAATTCCAGCTTGGCCAGATTTTCCTCGAGACGGGCCAGCTCGGCGACGACATCGCCCACTGCGCCTTCGTCGTTTTCTTCGACGGCCATGTCCAGCAGATCGCGGCAATCGGCCAGGCCAGCGTTCAATTCGTCGAGGGTGTCGACGATTTGAGCCAGCGCCGAACGCTCGCGGCCCAGCTCCTGGGCGTATTCAGGTTTGTTCCAGACACTCGGATCTTCAAGCTCGCGATTGACTTCAGTCAGACGCTCATGCTTTTGATCGTAGTCAAAGATACCCCCGAATAGTTTCGGAGCGCTCGGACAGGTCCTTGATGGTGTTCAGGATCGGGTTGATTTCCATGACGGGCAGCACTCGTTGGCGAACTTTTGAAAGCCGGCGAGTATAACGTAATCAGGCTGTGACGGCAGCCCGTCTGGCGGGTGTGGCGGCGATTCACTTGACGCCTTTCACCTGTAGGAGCTGCCGAAGGCTGCGATCTTTTGACTTTGATTTTAAAAACAGATCAAAAGATCGCAGCCTTCGGCAGCTCCTACAGGGGATTGCGGTGGTTATTCGATCCCGACCTGGTTGCGGCCATTGTTTTTGGCCAGGTACAGGCCACGATCCGCCGCCGAAATCAGCAACCGGCAATCCGTGCCCGACTGCGGCACCATCGTCGCCAGGCCGATGCTGATGGTCAGGCTTACGCCTTCCGCCGGGGTGTTGTGCGGGATTTTCAGCGACGCCACGGTCTGCCGCAGCTTCTCCGCCACCAACCGCGCCCCACCCGGCGAGGTGTTCGGCAGCACCAGCGCAAACTCTTCGCCGCCGTAACGCGCCGGCAAGTCCGACGGTCGCGCACTGGCGTCACGGATCGCCGTGGCCACCTTGCGCAACGCCTCATCCCCTTCCACATGACCAAAACTGTCGTTGTAGGATTTGAAGTAATCAACATCGATCATCAGCAACGACAACTGACTCTGATCACGCAACGAGCGGCGCCATTCCAGTTCCAGGTATTCATCGAAATGGCGGCGGTTGGACAGCCCGGTCAGGCCATCGGAGTTCATCAAGCGTTGCAGCACCAGATTGGTGTCGAGCAATTGTTGCTGACTGACCCGCAGCGCGCGGTATGCCGCATCGCGCTGCAGCAATGTCATGTACGAGCGAGAGTGATAACGGATGCGCGCCACCAGTTCGATGGTGTCCGGCAGTTTCACTAGATAATCGTTCGCCCCGGCCGAGAACGCCGCGCTCTTGATCAGCGGGTCTTCCTTGGTCGACAGGACGATGATCGGGATGTCCTTGGTCGCCGGGTGATTGCGGTATTCGCGCACCAGGCTCAGGCCGTCGAGACCGGGCATCACCAGATCCTGGAGGATCACTGTCGGCTTGATCCGTACCGCCTGGGCGATGGCCTGATGCGGGTCGGAGCAGAAGTGGAAGTCGATGTTTTCCTCATTCGACAGCCCACGGCGCACGGCTTCGCCGATCATCGCCTGATCGTCCACCAACAACACCATGGCGGCGTTTTCGTCGGTTTTAATGTCGTCGATCTGTAAATCAGTCATGGGCGGTCACCTGAGTACTGCGGGGGCCAGGATTGCGGATAAATCGGTTCATTTGGGGAAAATCTCCAGCAATCGTGGCGCTATCTTTTCCAAGGGGCGGATTTCTACGGCGGCATCGATCGCGGCGGCGGCCTTGGGCATGCCGTACACCGCACTGCTTTGCTGATCCTGCGCGATGGTCAGATAACCCTGTTGACGCAAAAGCTTAAGCCCTTGCGCGCCGTCGCGTCCCATCCCGGTCAACAAAACCCCGACCGCATCACCGTTCCAGTAACTGGCGACGCTTTCGAAAAACACGTCGATCGAGGGTCGGTAGATCTCGTTGACCGGTTCGGCGGTGTAGGCCAGCGTGCCGTTCTTGAGTAAACGAATGTGGTGGTTGGTGCCGGCCAGCAACACTGCGCCGGCCTGTGGCGGCTCGCCTTCGCGGGCCAGACGCACATTGAGGCCGCTGGCGCTGGCGAGCCATTCGGCCATGCCGGCGGCAAACACCTGATCGACGTGCTGCACCAGCACAATCGCCGCCGAAAAATCGCGAGGTAGACCTTTGAGCAAGACTTCCAGCGCTGCCGGGCCACCCGCCGATGAACCGATCGCCACCAGTCGCTGGCGCGAGCCGGAGCTGCGCGGAGGTGTCGGTGCCGGGCGCGAGCGCGGTGCCTTGTCGCCGATCAGCCAGCCAATATTAAGGATCTTGCGCAGCAACGGCGCCGCCGCTTCCCGTGCGTCACCCGCACCGAGCGCCGGGGTGTCGACCACATCCAGTGCGCCGTGGCCCATGGCTTCGAACACGCGATGGACGTTCTGCTGGCGGTCAACCGTGACAATCACGATCGCGCACGGCGTTTCGGCCATGATCCGCCGTGTGGCTTCGACGCCGTCCATCACCGGCATGATCAGATCCATGAGGATCAGATCCGGGGTGTTTTCGGCGCACAGTTGCACCGCCTCGGCGCCGTTGCGGGCGACCCAGACCACCTGATGCGCCGGCTCGAAGGCCAACGCACGGCGCAGCGCCTCCACCGCCATCGGCATGTCGTTGACGATTGCGATCTTCATGCCCGCGCTCCTCCGATGAGCTCGACCACTGCGTCGAGCAGGGCGTCGTCATGAAAACTGGCTTTGGCTAAATAATAGTCCGCCCCGGCGTCCAGTCCACGGCGGCGATCCTCTTCACGATCCTTGTACGATACAACCATCACCGGCAGCGATTGCAGACGGTTGTCGCGGCGCAGCAAGGTGACCAGCTCGATGCCGTCCATGCGCGGCATGTCGATGTCGGTAATCAGCAAATCAAAATCCTCGGAGCGCAGGGCGTTCCAGCCGTCCATACCGTCCACCGCCACCGCAACGTCGTAGCCGCGATTGAGCAGCAGCTTGCGTTGCAACTCGCGTACGGTCAGCGAATCGTCGACTACAAGCACGCGTTTGCGCGCCGCTTCCACAGCCTGATTGCCATGGCGGGCGATGCGCTCAAGGCGCCCGGTATTGAGCAGTTTGTCCACCGAACGCAGCATGTCCTCAACGTCGACGATCAACACCACCGAACCGTCGTCGAGCAAGGCGCCGGCAGAGATGTCCTGCACTTTGCCCAGACGTTCGTCGAGTGGCAAGACCACCAAGGTGCGCTCGCCAATGAAGCGCTCCACGGCCACGCCATAAATCGCGTCGCGCTCGCGGATCACCACGACTTTCAGGGTTTCGCCGCTGTTCTGGCTGGCCGGGCGATTGAGCAATTGACTCGCCGCAACCAGCCCGACATGCCGGCCTTCGTGCCAGAAATGCTGGCGACCTTCGACCTGCACGATGTCTTCGGGCTCCAGATCGCACATGCGTTCGATGTGCGCGAGCGGAAAGGCGTAGGCCTCCTCGCCGACTTCCACCACCAGACTGCGCACCACCGACAGGGTCAGCGGCACCTCCAGATGGAAACGACTGCCCTCGCCCGCCGTTTGCTCCAGCTCTACCGCGCCGCGCAACTGGCGCACCATGTGCTGCACCGCGTCGAGGCCGACGCCACGGCCGGAGACTTCGGTGACCGTGTCGCGCAGGCTGAAACCGGGCAGAAAGAGGAACGTCAGCAGTTCTTCTTCGCTCAACTGCGCGGCGGTTTCGGCTGGGGATAACTGCCGTTCAATAATGCTGCGGCGCACCTTTTCCAGATCGACGCCGTTGCCGTCATCGCTCAGCTCCAGCACCAGCAAACCGGCTTGATGCGAGGCGCGCAGACGGATCAGGCCTTCCTCGGATTTGCCCTTGAGCAGGCGCTGCTCCGGGGTTTCGATGCCGTGATCGACCGCGTTGCGCAGCAAATGCGTTAGCGGTGCTTCGAGTTTTTCCAGCACGTCGCGATCGACCTGGGTCTTCTCGCCTTCGATCTCCAGCCGCACCTGTTTGCCGAGACTGCGGCCCAGATCACGCACCATGCGCACCTGACCGGTGAGCACGTCGGCAAACGGGCGCATGCGGCAGGCCAACGCAGTGTCGTAAAGCACTTGCGCGCGCTGGCTGGCCTGCCAGGCGAACTCGTCGAGTTCGGCGTTTTTCTCGCTCAGCAGTTGCTGCGATTCGGCGAGCAAGCGCCGCGCGTCTTCCAGAGCTTCCAGCGCTTCAAGGCTCAGCGCGTGTTCCTTGAGGTGCACGTTGAGGTTTTCCAGCGCGCGCAAGCCGTTGTTCTGCATGCGCTTGAGGCGCTGCATGGTCGCCAGATGCGGCTTGAGGCGCTGGGTTTCGACCAGCGATTTACTCGACAGATCGAGCAGGCTGTTGAGGCGTTCGGCGGTCACGCGCAGCACGCGTTCGCCACCCTCGGTGGTACGTCGGCTTTTCTGTGGCGTGGGTTCTGGCGTTTCAACCGGCGGTTCGAAAGCAGGCGCAGGCGGCGCTTCGAGTTGCAACTCGGCCATCAGCGGCGCAGCGACGGCAGTTGGCAGCGCTGACGGATCGAGCAACTGCCCCATCAACGCCACGTACGCTTCAATATCGCGCGGTTGCGGCGCATTCGCCGGCGTCGCAATGCGCATCAGCAGATCGGTGCCCTGCAACAACGCATCGATGTGTTCCGGGCGCAACAGCAATCGGCCTTCCTGCGCACTGACCAGACAATCTTCCATCACATGGGCGACGCTGACGCCGCTGTCGATGCCGACAATCCGTGCCGCGCCTTTGAGCGAGTGCGCCGCGCGCATGCACGATTCGAGTTGATCGGCCTGGGTCGGATTGCGTTCCAACGCCAGCAGCCCGGTGCTGAGCACTTGGGTCTGCGCTTCGGCTTCGAGGCTGAACAGCTCCAGCAAGGAGGCGTCGCGCATTTGCTCGGGGGTCATGTGAGGCTCCGGGTCACGGCGGACAGCAACTGTTCTTCATCCAGCCAACGCAGGCTGCGACCGCGAAATTGCAGGACGCCACGGGTGTATTTGGCGCTGGCCTGCGCGCCGGATTGTGAGGCGGCATCGAGGATGCGCTCGTCGATGGCATGAATGCCGTCAACTTCATCCACCGGCACCACCACCGGCCCGCCATGGGCGGCGATGATCAGCATGCGCGGCATCACCCGCCCGGTGCTGACCGGCACGGCATTGGCGTCCAGATCAAGCAACTCAACCAGCGACAGACACGCCACCAGTGCGCCGCGCACGTTGGCCACGCCGAGCAAGGCCCGTGAGCGCTGGTGCGGCAACGAGTGAATCGCCTGCATCGGCGCCACTTCGACCAGACTGCGCGTTGCCAGCCCAAGCCATTCTTCGCCGAGACGGAACATCAGCAACGAACGGGTTTTGACGTCGGTTTCAACCACGCTGGCGACCGGATCTCGCTCATCCTGCTGCAGCGAGTAACGGTCGAGCAATCGCGTGGCGGCGGCGGAATACACCGCGCAGTTGCGGCAATGAATGTGTTCTTCCAGCAGCGGACAGGACTTGTCGCCATGGATGCCGATGCGGTTCCAGCAATCGTCGATGGCCCGGGCGTCTTCGTGGGTGACGTTCAAGGTGTCGGACGCGATCATCGTTTACGCTCACTGTCGGCGGTGCGGCCGCTGCGGGCAGCGCGCTCCTGCAATCGTCTGGCACCGGCGCTGTCACCCTGGGCCTGCAGCAATGCGGCCAGGTGCATCAGCGCTTCGGGGTGTTGCGGTTCGAGGTACAGAGCTTTGCGGTAGAAACCTTGGGCTTCGAGGGTCAGGCCGGCGACATCGCTGAGCAGACCTAGCCAATAGAACACCTGCGCCACCGGTTCGTGGCTGCGCAAATACTGTTCACACGCGACGCGGGCCTCGGCACTTTTGCCTTCGTTGGCCAGCGCGGCAATGTTCGCCAGCAGCGTTGCCGCGTCCGGGTTGGCGCTGGCGCGGGTGGTCGGCATTGGCGTCACTGCGCTGAACGGCCGATTGCGTACCGGCGTTGGCGGCGTGCTGCGCGGCGGTGGGCTGATCGGCAACGTGACCGGTTTTGGCGTCGGCAGCGGCTCGGGATGCGGATCGCTGTGACGACTGAACGCGAAGGACTGCGGGATGCCGATCGAACGCATGCCCAGACGCCCGAGCAGACTGCCCTCGGCCGGGCCGATGAACAGCACGCCGTCGTCGTGGGTGAGGCGTTTGAGCACTTCGAACACTTGCTTCTGCGTCGCTTGGTCGAAATAGATCAGCAGGTTGCGACAGAACACAAAATCGAACGGCGGATCGCTGGCCCACAACGTTGGATCAAGCACGTTGCCCACCTGTAAACGCACCTGCTCGCGAACGTTCTCGTTGAGCAAATGACCGTCCTGTTGCGCACTGAAATGGCGCTCGCGATAAGTCAGTTCATCGCCACGAAAGGAGTTTTTGCCGTACAGCGCGCGCCGGGCTTTTTCCACCGACAGCGGGCTGACGTCCATGCCGTCGACTTTGAATTGATGCGGTTTGAGCCCGGCATCGAGCAAGGCCATGGCAATCGAATAAGGTTCTTCGCCGGTCGAACACGGCAGGCTGAGGATGCGCAGCGCGCGCATGTTGTTCAGCTCGCCAAGGCGTTTCAGCGCCAGTTTGCCCAGCGTCGCGAAAGATTCCGGGTAACGGAAAAACCACGTTTCCGGGACGATCACCGCTTCGATCAGCGCTTGCTGTTCATCGCGCGAACCTTGCAACAACTGCCAGTATTCTTCGGCGTTGGCCGCTTGCGACAGCGTGGTGCGCTGACGCACCGCACGCTCGATAATCGCCGGGCCCACCGAGGTCACATCGAGGCCGATGCGCTCTTTGAGGAAGTCGAAAAAGCGCTGATCGCTGCTCATGGCTGCCCCTCGAACTGCGCCGGACTCAGCGGCGGATCGGGGAACAGCAAGGCGCGCACGCCGTCATCGAGCAAATCGTTGACCCGCACCCATTGCACCAGCCCCTGCGCATCTTCGCGCACCGGGCCGAGGTACGGCGCCTCGCGATTGTCGAGGCCGTACGGCTGAAAATCCTGCGGGTTGCAGCGCAGCGTGTCGGTGGCCTGTTCAAGAATCAGCCCGAGCCATTGCCCCGGCTGCGACTCGTCCGGGCGGTAATGCACCAGCACCAGTCGCGTGCTGGTGCGCGCCTCGGCCGGTTGACCGAATGTCAGCGCGCTGAGGTCAATCACCGGCACCACCGCACCGCGATAGGCGAAGACCCCGGCGACCCACTGCGGCGCCCGTGCGATCGGTTTCAACGGCAGGCGCGGCAGCACTTCCGCCACCTCGGTCGCGCGCAACGCGTAACGTTCGCTGCCAATGCGAAACAGCAGGAATAACGCCTGCTTCGCCACCGGGGCGACGTTGCGTTTGGCGATGATTTCGCTCATCAGACTTTGAATCGCGATACGCCGCTGCGCAGCCCGACGGCCACCTGGCTCAGTTCGTCGATGGCGAAACTGGCCTGACGCAGCGACTCGACGGTCTGGCTGCTGGCATCGCCCAACTGCACCAGCGCGTGGTTGATCTGCTCGGCGCCGGTGGCCTGCGCCTGCATGCCTTCGTTGACCATCAACACGCGCGGCGCCAGCGCCTGCACTTGATGAATGATCTGCGACAGTTGCTCGCCGACCTGCTGCACTTCCGACATGCCGCGACGCACTTCTTCGGAAAATTTGTCCATGCCCATCACCCCGGCCGACACCGCCGACTGAATCTCGCGCACCATTTGTTCGATGTCATACGTGGCGACCGCAGTCTGATCCGCCAGACGTCGCACTTCGGTGGCGACCACGGCAAAACCACGGCCGTATTCACCGGCCTTCTCGGCTTCGATCGCGGCGTTGAGCGAGAGCAGGTTGGTCTGGTCAGCGACTTTGACGATGGTCACCACCACCTGATTAATGTTGCCGGCCTTCTCATTGAGGATCGCCAGTTTGGCGTTGACCAGATCGGCGGCGCCCATTACCGAGTGCATGGTGTCTTCCATGCGTGCGAGTCCTTGCTGGCCGGAGCCGGCGGCCACCGACGCCTGATCGGCAGCGGTGGAGACTTCAGTCATGGTGCGCACCAGATCGCGCGACGTGGCGGCGATTTCGCGGGAGGTCGCGCCGATTTCGGTGGTGGTCGCGGCGGTTTCGGTGGCGGTGGCTTGCTGCTGTTTGGAAGTGGCGGCGATTTCAGTCACCGAGGTGGTCACCTGCACCGATGAGCGCTGCGCCTGGGACACCAGCGAGGTGAGCTCGGTCATCATGTCGTTGAAGCCGGTTTCCACCGCGCCGAATTCGTCTTTGCGATCGAGGTTCAAGCGCGAGCTGAGGTCGCCGGTGCGCATGATTTCGAGGATTTTCACGATGCGGTTCATTGGCGCCATGATCGCGCGCATCAACAGCAGACCGCACAAGCCGGCGGCCAGAACGGCGACCAGCAGGGAAATGATCATGCTGACTTTGGCGGCTGCCACAGCCTCATCGATATTGGCCATGGCCTGATCGGCGACTTTTTTGTTTTCGCCAATGATGTCGTTGAGCTTCATGCGGCCGGCGTACCAGGCTGGCGTGAGCTTCTCGTGGAATACCTTGATCGCATCGGCTTCCATGTTGCGTTTGTGCAGGTCGAGCACCACGTCCTGAAGTTGCAGATAGGCGTCGTGATACTTCTCGAACGCGGCGAACTCGCGGCGATCCTCGTCGGTCGCCATGGTCTTGCGGTAATTTTCCATCTGCTCCAGCAGGCGCGACTCGAACGACTTGTAATCGGCCTCGTCTTCGCTGCTGATGCCCTGCCCTTCCTTGAGCCCCAACAGTTCCTGAGTCTGCAAATAGCTGTCGACCCACGCGCCGCGAATCATCGAGCTGTAATAAACCCCGGGAATCGCGTCGTCGCGGACACTGTTTTCACTGGCTTCGATCTTCAACAGTCGCGAATAGGAGAGCACCACCATCAGCAACATGATGGCGATAATCACCGCAAAGCTCGCCAAAATGCGTTGGCGCAACGTCCAGTTCTTCACAGTGATTCCTCGTGCCTAGGTCGAAATGCGGGGAGTATAGCCGAGGGCGGTGTTTCATTTATAAGACGCTTTTTAACCCCCGGGCCTGCCCGACGCGGTTGGCGGGAGGCTCTAAGGTGGGACTGTCCGACAATTAGGGGTGGGCGTGCCAGCGATGAAACGGCAAAAAGAGGCGGCGCAATGGCCATTACGGCCCTACTGCATCAGGTGCCTAACCAAAATCTCATGACCACCACGACCAAATGTGCAGGCTTGCTCGCGAAGGCGCTGTGTCAGTCGACACTTCTGGTAACTGATAGACCGCATTCGCGAGCAACCCCGCTCCCACAGGGGATGGTGGCTGGGCTTAAGACTGTGCTTGCAGGGGGAAGCCGTTGCGCAATCTTGTGATGATCGCCCTTCCCACGCCGACACTGGGTTTTTCCAGCAATCGGTAGCTGACGCTGGCTAGCAGCAGCGTTGCCAGCACGTAGCAGAGGAAGACGCCCGGGTTGAATTGCGCCTGAAGATCCGTCGCGTGCGCTGCCCACTCCAGAAAAAACGGGTGCATCAGATACACCGAATAACTGATCGTGCCCAGATACGTCAGGCTCTTGAAGTGGCGGCGGAAAAACAGGGTCATAGCCAGCGCAAACGCCATCCCCACCAGATAGCTGACCAGGTAGGCGTAGGGATTTTCGTTGTGCCCATAGTCGGCGTTGTAGGCCAACAGGCAAATCACCGGCAGCGATACCACGAACAACGCCAGCCAGACTGCGACGAATTGGCGAAGGGACGCGGTGCCCGCACCGAGGCTGACATCTCGCCAGAGGCTGCCAAAAAACATGATCGACAGGCACAGCGGCAGCGCCACCGGGATCTTTTTCGCCAGATAGAACCGGGCTGCTGCAAAGATCAGTGCCACGATCAGCAAACCAATGGCCGCGCCAAATCGCACGCCGGCCTTGCGCAAAAGCCCCACGCTGAACAGCGCCGCGCAGGCCATGTAAAAGAACATCTCAATGATCAGCGTCCAGTAAACCCCAAACAGATCCGGGGTTTTCAGAAGCGCCTGAAACATCGTCATGTTAATCAGCACGGTCGAGACCGGCACCGGCGTCGACAAAAACCAATACGAACTCAACACCGCCAGCGCAATGGAAAACCAGTATGCCGGGTACAACCGGAATAACCGCGAAACGGCGAACGCCGCCAGCGCATGCCGACCTTCTTTCAGGCTGTAGGGAATGACCATTCCGCTGAGCAGAAAGAAGATCACCACGCCCACCTGCCCGAGGTTCACGTAGGTAAAGAAAAACGTGTCCTTGAGCGGCGTTCTTTCGATGAAGTGCGCAGCCACGACCAACAATGCCGCGATGCCTCGCAGGGCATCCAGATGCGTCAGACGATTAGACGTGGTCATGCGTTGTTCCCGTAAATGTGCGAGGCGCTACAAACTACCGACGGCCCCGACAACCCACAAGATTTAAGTCAACGCCTGGCGCACCTGCTTCTCCAGTTCGATTTTCAGACCGGGCTCCAGCTTTAACTGCCGCGCCAGTTCATCCAGATACGACTTCTCCATGAAATTCTCTTCGTCCACCAGCATCACGCTGGCGATGTACATCTCTGCGGCCATTTCCGGCGTACTCGCGGCGCGGGCCACGTCGGTGGGGTCGAGGGGTTTGTTGAGTTCGGCGTGCAGCCAGTGTTGCAGTTCCTGATCGTTGTCGAGTTTGGTGAATTCACCTTCGATCAACTGACGCTCGCGATCATCAATGTGGCCGTCAGCTTTGGCGGCAGCAACCAGTGCTTTGAGAATCGCCTGACTGTGTTGCTCGACTTGCGCCGGTGGCAGACGGTCGATCGTCTGCGGTTCAGTTTGCGGCGCGATGCCTTTCTGCGCGTTGTAGTTGCCGTAGGCCTTGTAAGCCAGCACACCCAGCGCCGCGAGGCCGCCGTAGATCGCGACTTTGCCGCCGACCTTGCGCACTTTTTTGTTACCGAGCAGCAATCCCATCGCGCCAGCCGCCAGCGCTCCGCCGCCCGCGCCTGACAACAGGCCGCCGAGGCCACCGGAGCCAGATGCGCCACCGAGCAAGCCGCCCAAGCCTCCACCGGAGGATTTGTTCTGCGAACCACCGGCCTTGTTCTGCAACAGATCCTGGCCGGACTTGAGTAGTTGATCGAGCAATCCACGGGTGTTCATGTTCCGCCTCCAAAACAGGGGTTATCCGGATCTATAAGGCCTCCAGCCTAGTTCGAAAGTGCCCGTGACCGGCCTGCGAGTGTGCTTCCAGATGTTGCTCGCTGCCCGCAGGCCTTCGTGAAAATAGATATACACTCAGATCCATCTATAAAAACCGCCCACCGGGTATTCCCGTCATGATGACCCTGCGTCAGATTCGTCACTTTATCGCTGTGGCCGAGACAGGCTCGATCTCCGCCGCCGCGCAAACCGCGTTCATTTCCCAGTCGACCCTGACGTTAGCGATCCAGCAACTGGAAGAAGAAATCGGTGTAAGCCTGTTCAGCCGTCATGCCAAAGGCATGACGCTTACGCACCAAGGTCATCAATTCCTACGTCAGGCGCACCTGATTCTTGCGACTGTGGACAACGCCAAACGCAGCCTGCAACAGAGCACCGACCAAGTTGCCGGGCAGTTGATCGTCGGCGTGACCAGTCTGGTTGCCGGTTATTACCTGGCGGATTTACTCACGCGTTTTCAGCGTGCTTACCCGAATGTCGAGATTCGGGTGATGGAAGACGAGCGCCCGTATATCGAACATTTGCTGGTCAGCGGCGAGATCGACGTCGGCGTGTTGATCCTCTCCAACCTCGAAGATCGCCACGCCTTGCAGACCGAAGTGCTGACCCACTCGCCGCACCGTTTGTGGCTCCCGGCCCAGCATCCACTGCTGGAGCACGACAGCATCAACCTCGCCGATGTCGCCCGCGAGCCGTTGATTCAACTCAACGTCGATGAAATGGATCGCAACGCCCAACGTCTCTGGCGCGGCGCCGGCCTGCAACCAAAAATCACTTTGAGAACCGCATCGACGGAGGCTGTGCGAAGTCTGGTCGCCGCCGGTTTGGGCGTATCGATCCAGCCAGACATGACCTATCGCCCTTGGTCACTCGAAGGCGACATCATCGAAGCAAGACCGATTGCCGACTTGAATCAAACCCTCGACGTCGGCCTGGCCTGGCGCCGTGGCACCGCGCGCCCCGCTCTCGTCGATCCATTTCTCACTGTGGCCCGTGAGCAACCCCACGGCGGGCGCAAGCCATCTATTTAATCGAATGCTGCCTTCAGTATTTAGAATTTGTCGACCTCGGAGCCGCGCACTAGTCTTGCTGCATCTATAAGACGGTCGGCTCCCGATATCAGGGAGCAACAATGGCCACACAAGAAAAGAGAACGCGGAAAATGGCTGGCGCGCAGACCCCGATGTGTACCGCGTTGTTGATCGACGGCGAATTGGTCGCCGGGGAAGGTTTCGTCGAGCCGATTCTCAACCCGGCCACCGGTGAAATCCTCACCCACATCGCCGAGGCCAGCACCGAGCAAGTCGAAGCCGCCATCCTCGCCGCCCACCGCGCCTTCACCGAATGGTCGCGCACCACGCCGCAGCAACGTTCGAACCTGCTGTTGGACATCGCCAACGCCGTCGAAAAACACGCCGACCACCTCGCCCGCCTCGAATCGCTGAACTGCGGCAAGCCATTGCACCTGGCGCGTCAGGACGATCTGACGGCGACCGTCGATGTCTTCCGGTTCTTCGCCGGCGCCGTGCGTTGCCAGACCGGTCAGCTCAGCGGCGAATACCTGCCGGGCTACACCAGCATGGTGCGCCGCGATCCGATTGGCGTGGTCGCCTCGATTGCGCCGTGGAATTACCCGATCATGATGGCCGCGTGGAAAATCGCCCCGGCCCTCGCCGCCGGCAACACGCTGGTGTTCAAACCCTCCGAACACACGCCGCTGTCGATCCTCGCCCTGGCGCCAGCGCTGGCCGAAATCCTCCCGCGCGGGGTGATCAACATCATCTGCGGTGGCGGCGAAGGCGTCGGCAGCCACTTGGTTGGCCACGCCAAAGTGCGCATGGTTTCGCTGACCGGCGATATCGTCACCGGGCAGAAAATCCTTCAGGCCGCGGCGAAAACCCTGAAACGCACGCACCTCGAACTCGGCGGCAAGGCCCCGGTGATCGTCTGCAACGACGCCGACATTCAGGCCGTGGTCGAAGGCGTGCGCACTTACGGTTACTACAACGCCGGGCAAGACTGCACCGCCGCCTGCCGGATCTACGCGCAGGCCGGGATTCACGACAAATTGGTCGCAGAGCTTGGCGCCGCCGTCAGCAGCCTGCGTTTCGCCGGCAAACGTGATGCCGACAACGAGATTGGCCCGCTGATCAGCACGCGCCAGCGCGACCGGGTCGCCAGTTTCGTCGAGCGTGCCCTCGGTCAGCCGCACATCGAACGAGTGACCGGTGCAGCGGTGCATTCCGGCGCCGGTTTCTACTATCAACCGACCCTACTCGCCGGTTGCAAACAGACTGACGAAATCGTCCAGCGCGAAGTATTCGGCCCGGTGGTCACCGTGACTCGCTTCGACGAGCTCGCGCAGGCCGTCGACTGGGCCAACGACTCCGAATACGGCCTCGCCTCGTCGGTGTGGACACAGAATCTAGACAAGGCGATGCAGGTTGCCGCGCGTCTGCAATACGGCTGCACGTGGATCAATAGCCATTTCATGCTCGTCAGTGAGATGCCCCACGGCGGGCTGAAACGCTCCGGTTACGGCAAAGACTTATCCAGCGATTCGCTGCAGGACTACAGCGTGGTGCGGCACATCATGGCCCGGCATAGCCGGGAGCTTTAAGCGGCGAGCTACAAGCCGCAAGTTAAAAGCAAATCCGCTGTGTCTTGCAGCTTGGGGCTTGCAGCTTGCGACTACTCTTAACAGAAATCTAAAAAACGAAGAGGTGTGTCTCATGTTCGTGCACAAGACCGCACTGCTCAGTGCAATCACCACGGCCCTGCTGGCCAGCGCCAGCCTGCAAGCCGCCGAGCCGTTGAAGGCCGTCGGCGCCGGCGAAGGTCAGCTGGATATCGTTGCGTGGCCGGGTTACATCGAACGTGGCGAGAGCGATAAAGCCTACGACTGGGTGACCGGTTTCGAGCAGGAAACCGGCTGCAAGGTCAATGTGAAGACCGCTGCGACCTCGGACGAAATGGTCAGCCTGATGGCCAAGGGCGGTTACGACCTGGTCACCGCGTCGGGCGATGCGTCGTTGCGATTGATCGTCGGCAAGCGTGTGCAACCGATCAACACCGCGTTGATCCCGAACTGGAACACCCTCGACCCGCGCCTCAAAGACGCGCCGTGGTACGTGGTCAACAACCAGACTTACGGCACCCCGTACCAGTGGGGCCCGAACGTGTTGATGTACAACACCAACGTATTCAAAACCGCGCCGACCAGTTGGAACGTGGTGTTCGCCGCGCAGGATCTTCCCGATGGCAAGCCGAACAAGGGCCGCGTGCAGGCTTATGACGGCCCGATCTACATCGCCGACGCGGCGCTGTACCTGAAGTCGACCAAGCCTGAACTGGGCATCAAGGATCCGTACCAACTCACCGAAGATCAGTACAAAGCCGTGCTCGATCTGTTGCGCGCGCAGCAGCCGTTGATCCACCGCTACTGGCATGACACCACGGTGCAGATGAGCGACTTCAAAAACGAAGGCGTGGTGGCATCGAGTGCCTGGCCGTATCAGGTCAACGGTTTGATGAACGAGAAGCAGCCTATTGCGTCGACCATTCCGAAAGAAGGCGCCACGGGCTGGGCTGACACCACCATGTTGCACGCCGAGGCCAAGCACCCGAACTGCGCGTACAAGTGGATGGACTGGTCGTTGAAACCGAAAGTCCAGGGTGATGTGGCGGCGTGGTTTGGTTCGTTGCCGGCGGTTCCGGCGGCGTGCAAGGGCAGCGAGTTGCTCGGCGCTGAAGGTTGCAAGACCAACGGTTTCGACCAGTTCGACAAGATCGCCTTCTGGAAAACCCCGCAGGCTGAAGGCGGCAAGTTTGTGCCGTATAGCCGCTGGACTCAGGACTACATCGCGATCATGGGCGGCCGTTAGCTCTCGACAACGACGCGGTCTGCTCCCTTTCCCCCCTCGCCCCCTTGGGGGAGAGGGCTGGGGTGAGGGGGTAGCTTTTGACTTTGCTCTTGATCTCAGAGCAATGGCCGAAACCGCCACCCTCACCCCCCGCCCTCTCCCGGAGGGAGAGGGAGCTAAAAGCAATCTCAGCGCCCTGCACACCTACTGTAGGAGCTGCCGCAGGCTGCGATCTTTTCGACGCACACACGACTTTTTTGAAAGCCCGCTTTACCGGAGCACCGCACCATGACGCTTGCAGTCCAGTTCACCAACGTTTCCCGACAGTTCGGCGAAGTGAAGGCCGTTGACCGGGTTTCCATCGATATCGAGGACGGCGAGTTCTTTTCCATGCTCGGCCCTTCCGGCTCGGGCAAAACCACCTGCCTGCGCCTGATCGCCGGGTTCGAACAACCGAGCGCCGGTTCGATCCGCATCCACGGCGCTGAAGCGGCTGGTCTGCCGCCGTATCAACGTGACGTCAACACGGTGTTTCAGGATTACGCGCTGTTCCCGCACATGAACGTCCTCGACAACGTCGCCTACGGATTGAAGGTCAAAGGCGTCGGCAAAACCGAACGGCACAAACGCGCAGAAGAAGCCTTGGACATGGTCGCCCTCGGCGGTTATGGCGCGCGCAAACCGGTGCAATTGTCCGGCGGTCAGCGCCAGCGCGTCGCCCTCGCCCGCGCCCTGGTCAATCGTCCGCGCGTGCTGTTGCTCGATGAGCCTTTGGGTGCGCTCGATCTGAAACTGCGCGAGCAAATGCAAAGCGAATTGAAGAAGCTGCAACGCCAGCTCGGCATCACTTTCATCTTCGTCACCCACGATCAAACCGAAGCGCTGTCGATGTCCGATCGCGTCGCCGTGTTCAACAAGGGTCGCATCGAACAAGTCGACACGCCGCGCAATCTGTACATGAAACCGACCACCACATTCGTGGCTGAATTCGTCGGCACCTCGAACGTGATTCGTGGCGATCTGGCGCGTGAAATCAGCGGTCATCCGCAGCCATTTTCGATCCGCCCCGAACACGTGCGTTTCGCCGAAGGCCCGCTGGCCAGTCACGAAATCGAAGTCAGCGGCCTGCTCCACGACATCCAGTACCAGGGCAGCGCCACCCGTTATGAATTGAAGCTGGAAAACGGCCAGACCCTGAGCATCAGCCACGCCAACAACCAGTGGATCGACAGCAGCGCACAACACCAGACCGGCCAGCGCCTGAGCGCGCGTTGGGCGCGGGAAGCGATGATTCCGCTGCACGACACCGTGGCGAGCGGGGTGTGACATGAGCACGCTCGCGATGACCTCATCGCCGCCGTTGCGCCGGTTTTCCAACCTGCTCTACCGCAAGCCAAACCTGTATTTGTCGATGCTGCTGGTGCCGCCATTGCTGTGGTTCGGCGCGATTTATCTCGGCTCGCTGCTGGTGCTGCTGTGGCAGGGTTTCTACACCTTCGACGACTTCACCATGGCGGTCACGCCTGACCTGACCCTGGCGAATTTCGCCGCGCTGTTTCAGCCGTCGAACTTCGACATCATCCTGCGCACGCTGAGCATGGCCATCGTCGTGTCGATCGCCAGCGCCATCGTCGCGTTCCCGATTGCCTACTACATGGCGCGCTACACCACCGGCAAGACCAAGGCGTTTTTCTACATCGCGGTGATGATGCCGATGTGGGCCAGTTACATCGTCAAGGCCTATGCGTGGACGTTGCTGCTGGCCAAGGGCGGCGTGGCGCAGTGGTTCGTGCAGCACTTGGGATTGGAGCCGGTTTTGCAGTTCATTTTGGGGATTCCCGGGGTGGGCGGCAGCACTCTGTCGACCTCGCATCTGGGGCGATTCATGGTGTTTGTGTACATCTGGCTGCCGTTCATGATCCTGCCGATTCAGGCGTCACTGGAACGTCTGCCACCGTCGCTGTTGCAGGCCTCCGCTGACCTTGGTGCGAAGCCGCGTCAGACCTTTATGCAGGTGATTTTGCCGCTGTCGATTCCGGGCATCGCGGCAGGTTCGATCTTCACGTTTTCGCTGACCCTGGGCGACTTCATCGTGCCGCAACTGGTCGGGCCGCCGGGGTACTTCGTCGGCAGCATGGTCTACGCGCAGCAAGGTGCGATCGGCAACATGCCGATGGCGGCGGCGTTCACGCTGGTGCCGATTGTGTTGATCGCGGTTTACCTGTCCATCGTCAAACGACTGGGGGCTTTCGATGCGCTCTGACTCTTCATCACAAGGGCATGCCTCTCTAGGCCTGAAAATCGCAGCGTGGGGCGGGTTGGTGTTTCTGCACTTTCCGATCCTGATCATCTTCCTTTACGCTTTCAACACCGAAGAAGCCGCGTTCAGCTTTCCGCCGAAAGGCTTCACGCTGCACTGGTTCAGCGTGGCGTTTTCGCGGCCGGATGTGCTGGAGTCGATCAAGCTTTCATTGCAGATCGCAGCCATCGCCACGTTGATTGCGATGGTGCTCGGCACGCTCGCATCGGCAGCGCTGTATCGCCGCGACTTCTTCGGCAAACAGGGCATTTCGCTGATGCTGATCCTGCCGATTGCGTTGCCGGGGATCATCACCGGGATCGCGCTGCTGGCGACGTTCAAAACCCTAGGGATCGAGCCGGGGATGTTCACCATCATCGTCGGCCACGCGACCTTCTGCGTGGTGATCGTCTACAACAATGTTATCGCCCGCCTGCGCCGTACTTCGCACAGTTTGATCGAGGCCTCGATGGATCTCGGCGCCGATGGCTGGCAGACCTTTCGCTACATCATCCTGCCGAATCTCGGCTCGGCGTTGCTGGCCGGCGGCATGTTGGCGTTTGCGCTGTCGTTCGACGAAATTATCGTCACCACGTTTACCGCCGGACATGAGCGCACGTTGCCATTGTGGCTGCTAAATCAGTTGAGTCGCCCTCGGGATGTGCCGGTGACCAACGTCGTCGCGATGCTGGTGATGATGGTGACGATGCTGCCGATCCTTGGCGCGTATTACCTGACGCGCGGTGGCGAAAGCGTCGCCGGCAGCGGCGGCAAATAACCGAATAACCACAAACCCAACCCCGTGTAGGAGCTGCCGAAGGCTGCGATCTTTTGATCTTGATCTTGATCTTGATCTTGATCTTCAACAGCAACATCAAAAGATCGCAGCCTTCGGCAGCTCCTACAGGGGTTCGGTTTCGGCAGAACAATAAAGAGGACAACAGACATGCAAACCAAACTCTTGATCAACGGCCAACTGGTCAACGGCGAAGGCCCGGCGCAACCGGTGCTCAACCCTTCGCGTGGCGAAGTCCTGGTAGAGATCAACGAAGCCACTGAAGCCCAGGTCGATGCCGCCGTGCGCGCCGCCGACAACGCCTTCGCCGACTGGTCGCAAACCGCGCCGAAAGACCGCTCGCTACTGTTGCTCAAACTCGCCGACGCCATCGAAGCCCACGGCGAGGAGTTGGCCAAACTCGAATCTGACAACTGCGGCAAACCCTACAGCGCCGCGCTCAACGACGAGATCCCGGCGATTGCCGACGTGTTCCGTTTCTTCGCCGGTGCCAGCCGTTGCATGAGCGGTTCGGCCGGTGGCGAATACCTGCCCGGCCACACCTCGATGATCCGTCGCGACCCGGTTGGCGTCATCGCCTCGATCGCGCCGTGGAACTACCCGCTGATGATGGTCGCCTGGAAAATCGCCCCGGCGCTGGCCGCCGGTAATACCGTAGTGCTCAAGCCCTCGGAACAAACCCCGCTGACCGCGTTGCGTCTGGCCGAACTGGCGTCGGAAATCTTCCCGGCCGGTGTACTCAATCTGGTGTTTGGTCGTGGGCCTACCGTTGGTAGTCCGTTGGTTACCCATCCGAAAGTGCGCATGGTTTCGCTGACCGGCTCCATCGCTACGGGCGCCAATATCATTTCCAGCACCGCCGACAGCGTTAAACGCATGCACATGGAACTCGGCGGCAAGGCGCCAGTGATCATCTTCGACGACGCCGATATCGATGCGGCGGTGGAAGGCATTCGCACGTTTGGTTTCTACAACGCCGGGCAGGATTGCACGGCCGCCTGCCGGATCTATGCGCAGCAAGGCATCTACGACAAGTTTGTCGAGAAGCTCGGCGCGGCGGTCAGCAGCATCAAGTACGGCTTGCAGGATGATCCGTCGACTGAACTGGGGCCGTTGATCACTGCACAGCATCGCGACCGTGTTGCCGGGTTTGTCGAGCGTGCTGTGGCGCAGCCGCACATTCGTTTGATCACTGGCGGCAAGGCTGTTGATGGCAATGGTTTCTTCTTCGAGCCGACCGTGTTGGCCGATGCGCAGCAGGACGACGAGATCGTTCGCCGCGAAGTGTTTGGGCCGGTGGTCTCGGTGACCAAATTCACCGATGAAGCGCAGGCGCTGGAATGGGCCAACGATTCGGACTACGGTCTCGCGTCCTCGGTGTGGACAGCGGACGTCGGACGCGCGCACCGCATGTCAGCGCGTTTGCAGTACGGCTGCACGTGGGTGAACACGCACTTCATGCTCGTCAGCGAAATGCCCCATGGCGGTCAGAAATTGTCCGGTTACGGGAAGGACATGTCCATGTATGGGCTGGAGGACTACACCACGGTTCGGCATGTGATGTTCAAGCACTAAGGTCAAAAGCTTCGCGAGCAAGCTCTGCTCCTACAGGGATGCGATGTCGCCCTGTAGGAGCAAAGCTTGCTCGCGAAGGCGTCACCCCGGCTTCAAGGTAGAAACCGGCACTACGCACCACCAGGATCCCAAAACAATAACCACCGACCCGGGCGGCGCCCACAAAGCCCCGCCACGGCCTCGGCCATCCGAAATCTGCCGATTTCACGGAGCAAAACACACATGAGTTCCTCACCCGATCTCGCCACAGCCGTTGCCGACAGCGATGCCGAACAACTGCGCAAACTGGGCTACACCTCGAACTTCAACCGCAGCATGAGCCTGTGGGAAAACTTCGCCTTGGGCTTCACTTATCTGTCACCGGTCGTAGGGGTTTATACCCTCTTCGGCCTGTGCCTCGCCGCTGGCGGCCCACCGATGTTCTGGGCTTACTTGCTGGTCGGTTGCGGCCAATTGCTGGTGTGCCTGATCTTCGGCGAAGTGGTTTCGCAGTTCCCGATTTCCGGCGGTGTTTACCCTTGGGCGCGCCGGTTGGTCGGTAAGAAATGGGCGTGGATGGTTGGCTGGATCTACTCCATCGCCCTTTGCGTCACCATCGCTGCCGTTGCGGTCGGCGCTGGCCCGTACTTGGCCGCGATGCTCGGTTTTGAGCCGAGCAACAACACCAACATCGTCATCGCCCTGGTACTGACCCTGTTCGCTACACTGGTCAACCTCAGCGGCACCAAAGTCCTGGCGCGCATCGCCATGTTCGGCTTCCTCTGCGAACTGGTTGGCGCGGTGATCGTCGGTGTTTACTTGTTGGTGTTCGAACGCCATCAACCGCTCAGCGTGCTGTTCAACACCTTCGACATCAGCGTCGACGGCTCATACCTGCCGGCCTTCCTCACCGCGTCGTTGGCGGGGATGTTCCTCTACTACGGCTTCGAGGCCTGCGGCGACGTGGCCGAAGAAACCCCGAACCCGAGCGCAAAAATCCCGGTGGCCATGCGCATGACCATCTACATTGGAGGCATCGCCGCGATGTTCGCCTGCCTGGCGCTGATCCTCGCCGTGCCGGACATGCAAGCCGTGATCAACGGCACCGACAAAGACCCGGTCACCACCATCCTCAACAATGCCTTCGGCCCGGTCGGTTCGAAAGTAGTGATGGGCGTGGTGATGATTTCCTTCATCTCCTGCGTCATCAGCCTACAAGCCGCGGCGAGCCGTCTGCTGTACTCCTACGCTCGCGACGAAATGGTCATCGGCAGCCGACTGCTGAAAAAGATTTCTCCTACCACCCAAGTACCGGTTGCCGCGCTGTTCGTGTCCGGCGTCCTGCCCGCGCTGATCATCGCCCTCGGCTTCTTCCTGCAAGACGCCGTGGCCACCATCGTCAGCTTCGCCGCCATCGGCATCTACCTCGCGTTCCAAATGATCGTGCTGGCCGCGCTGTATGCCCGCAGCAAAGGCTGGAAACCGAGCGGCAAATTCACCCTCGGCGCATGGGGCTGGCCGGTGAACATCGGCGCGCTGGTGTACGGCGTTGGCGCAATCATCAACATGGCCTGGCCACGCACGCCGGATGCGGCGTGGTATGTGAACTATGCGATGGTGTTGAGCACGGCGATCGTTATTGGCTTGGGCCTGGTTTATATGTGGATTGGCAAGCCGTATGACCATGGCAAGGCCCCGGCTGGGGATGCGTGGAAAGTGAGTCGCTAAGAGCGTTTGATCCCGGCACCGACAAGGTGCCGGGGTTCAGGCAAGCCATGAAACGTCATCAAAAAGAAAGCTCCGCCTGATCGTGCTTCAACAGGGAAATACGGTCGAACAATTTGATTTTTTCATTGGCTTTTTGCTTGGCGTGATCGGACATGAATGCAATCAATTCTTCGAGCTGACTGACGTCTCCGACCACCTTAAATTCCTTTTCCTTGTTGACGAAAACAAGCGACTTCTTCTTTCTCGACAACAGTTCAATGACGTTACTGAGCGTACCGGTGCTCTTTGCGTCCCAGATCATCAAACCGTAGTCAGCTGCCTCGGCCATGACAACGTCTTTCTCGGTGAAGAAGGCTCTCGACCCCTTGGAATGCTTGGAGTCGACTGTTCTGGCGGGCCACTGTCCAAGGTTATTCCTCGGAGCAGAACCGCTGCAGAACACCGTGGTTCTGGATCGTTCGAGACTCAGCAGGTACTCCTGAATGGAGGTATCGGCGCCACCTGCATCCCCAACCACCACCTCAAAATCTGACGCGACGATATTATTGATGCGCTCTTTAACCTTCGGATCAAGGTTCTTGATGTTGATAGAGCCAGCAATAAATACAGTGGTCATTGAATTCATTTCCAAGTTAGTGCTGCGACGTAAATTTTCCCTACTTTCGGATATTTACGCAGAACAGCGCAGGCCGCGTCCATCGACGCTCCGCTATCAAACAAATCATCTACAACCAAAACATTCCAGCATCCATCGGTGGTGATTTCATCATTGACAGTGAAACTGTCTCCAATCGCGGCAACCTTGTCGGCTTTGGAATGTAAATCCTTGAGCGACTTTCCCGTGGTCGCTTTTCGAAGCAAATCCGTGAAAACCGGCCGACCGATAATTCGTCCCAATGCCAGGGCAACTTCAGTCACCGGTTGTCGCTGACGAATATTTGAAGCGGGCATAGGCACTACAAACCCGACCTGGTTCAGTTTTGGGAACACATTTGTCGCTACTGCCTGGGCAAGTGGACTGACCTGAGTCCAATCCTTCTGGTATTTGAGCTGGTAGGTCGCCTCGCCAATCTCAGTTCGCTGATTATCGAAGCATGGGTGTCCGCGATCATCGTTGCCAAGAAAGGTACTACTTACCATGTGTTTGTCCAGCACCCAGCCCTGATCCCAAGGGCCGTTGATCTGCTTGAGAGACACCTTCATTGAATTCTCCTTTATTCGTAACAATCCTTTGAGCCCTGAAACCAAGGGCGGAGCATCTGCAGCGATGCGCAAGATTCAAACAAATAACGGAAAAAACACTGGTTAGGGGTGGTCTCGCTGGTGCCAGTGCAAAAACAGGCATTTCCTACAGATACGACTCTCAGAGATAAATCCTCTTTCCTACAGAAGGTATCGACAGAGCCGACTTGGCGTCGTAGGTTGCTAGCCGATAGGCTTTCTCTCGGCGGCGAAATCAGCGGCCCGGTGTCGAAGCCGGAACAAAATCAACATGGCGCAACCGCGCTCATTTGAGTGGCGGCTCTATTCTCAATATTGGAGTCGACAAATGCCTAACGACGTACAAATTCCTTCTGAAAGCTCTGCTTTCTTCACCCCCATCATCTTCACCCGCCACAACCGCTTCCTCCATGCCTTCATGCAAGACCACGAAGCCTGGTTCTGCGTGCAAGATCTCGGTCGCTTGATGGGTTACCCACTGAACGAACGCCTCACCCTGAAACTCGATCCCGACCAGCGTCGCAATGTCTTCCTGCGCAAGGACGGCGAAATCATCGATTGCGCGATGGTCAGCGAGTCTGGCCTGTTCGCCCTGCTCGTCCATCACTTCGTCCCGGAAAACCGGCACCTGCGCCAATGGCTGAGCCATGAAGTCATCCCTATGCTGCGCGAAACCCAATCAAGCCCTGTGGAAAACCACCCGAGCCTGAGCTCAATGCATTGGGCAGGCGTCACCGTGCCGCTGCTGCACTGGCAACAGAAGGCGTGGGTCAAATGGCGGGATGTGCCGGAGTTGATGCACGGCCAACGGCCGTATCCGGTTCTGGCCACTTGCAGCTAAAGCTCATAAACAAAAAACCTATGGCGAGGGAGCAAACTCCCTCGCCATAGGTTTAGCGTGTCCATCTCTAGCGAGTTGAATTCAGATGAGTAGAACTGCTCTCAAATTTTCTCAGATTGAGGAAGTCATTCCCTGTGATGAAAGCTTTGCGATCTCTTACCTGAAACTAAACGACAGTGCCGAGCTGCAGAAAGCCATTCACGTCGGCATCGACGATGCCGACGCAGGCAATTTGATTGACCTGTCCACCGTAAAAGCCAAATGGCTTTCACGGTGCCCACCCCAGCGTTAAAACCGCGAAACACTCCGCATCGCATCCACCAGATACCGCATCGCAATCCGGTCACTTTCCGAAAGTTCACGATAACGCTCCACCAGTTTCAGTTCCTCAGAGCTCAACCGGCGCCTTCTGCGCCCGCTGCCCAGGCAGGGGAAGATGCCCAGCATGTCGGTGATGCCTTGTATTTTTGCCATGGACGATGTCCTTCTCTAGTACTGCAAAGAATTGCTTAAACACCACATCGCCCTGCCCCTTACAGCAGCGCCGTGTGCCCTGCCGGCCAAATGGATCGCGCCGGTCATGCCCATAGAATAGAAATAAATTCGCCGCTGAAAAGCGGTTTTTAGAGTAATTAGTCAAGAAAAGCAGATATGCCGTGTAAATCAGAACGTCCTGTCAGATTTTTAACCGACATGTCTTGTTTCATTGACACACTGGCGCAGTGAATCAACGAATTTTGCATTGCGAGCGAACCGTTTAAGCTAGCCGGCATCTGTTTATAGTCCGTTGCGTTTGGCCGAAGGCTTGTCCGAACCGTTATTTCTGATCCAGCACGTGCCAGGAACGGCGCGGGATTGCACACGACAGGTTGTATTTATGCACCGCAGGAATTTGCTCAAAGCGTCCATGGCCATTGCGGCTTACACCGGTCTTTCGGCCACCGGCCTGCTGGCGACCAGAGCGTGGGCTGCCAGTGGCGGCGCCGCCGATGGCGAGGCGCAGGCGTTTGACTTCGAAGCGCTGAAGCGCCAGGCCAAGCAACTGGCTGGCAGTGCCTATCAGGACACTAAACAGGTGCTGCCGCCGACGCTGGCGACCATGACGCCGCAGAATTTCAACGCGATCCGCTACGACGGTAATCATTCGTTGTGGAAGGAAAACAAGGGTCAACTCGACGTGCAGTTCTTCCACGTCGGCATGGGTTTCCGCCAGCCGGTGCGCATGTACAGCGTCGATCCGAAGACCCGTACCGCGCGCGAGGTGCATTTCCGCCCGGCGCTGTTCAACTACGAGAACACCTCGGTCGACACCCAGCAGCTCAAGGGCGACCTGGGTTTTGCCGGCTTCAAGTTGTTCAAGGCGCCGGAACTGGATCGCCATGACGTGGTGTCGTTCCTCGGCGCCAGTTATTTCCGTGCAGTGGATGCGACTGGCCAATATGGCCTCTCCGCACGCGGTCTGGCGATCGACACTTACGCCAAGAAACGCGAAGAATTCCCTGACTTCACCAAGTTCTGGTTCGAGACGCCTGATCAGAACGCCACGCGTTTTGTGGTCTACGCCTTGCTCGACTCGCCGAGTGCCACCGGCGCCTACCGTTTTGACATCGATTGCCAGGCCGAGCGCGTGGTGATGGAAATCGACGCGCACATCAATGCACGCACCGCCATCGAGCAACTGGGCATCTCGCCGATGACCAGCATGTTCAGCTGCGGCAACCACGAACGGCGCATGTGCGACACCATCCACCCGCAAATCCATGACTCGGATCGCCTGGCCATGTGGCGCGGCAACGGCGAGTGGATCTGCCGACCGCTGAACAACCCGGCGACTCTGCAATTCAACGCGTTTGCCGATACCGATCCAAAAGGTTTCGGTCTGGTGCAGACCGACCATGAGTTCGCCAACTATCAGGACACCGTCGACTGGTACAGCAAGCGTCCGAGCCTGTGGGTAGAACCGACCACTGCGTGGGGCGAAGGCTCTATCGATCTGCTGGAAATCCCTACGACTGGCGAGACGCTCGATAACATCGTGGCGTTCTGGACACCGAAGAAACCGGTGGCTGCCGGTGATTCGCTGAACTACGGCTACAAGCTTTACTGGAGCGCTCTGCCGCCGGTGAGCACGCCGTTGGCGCGGGTGCAGGCGACTCGTTCCGGGATGGGCGGTTTTGTTGAGGGTTGGGCACCGGGCGAGCATTACCCGCCGGTGTGGGCGCGTCGTTTTGCTGTGGATTTCACGGGTGGCGGTCTGGATCGTTTGCCGCAGGGCACCGGGATTGAGCCGGTGGTGACGTGCTCGAGCGGCAAGGTGCAGGATTTCAGCGTGCTGGTGCTGGATGACATCAAGGGTTACCGGATTCTGTTTGACTGGTACCCGACCAGTGACAGCGTTGAGCCGGTGGAGCTGCGGTTGTTTATTCGCACCAACGATCGCACGTTGAGCGAGACGTGGTTGTACCAGTACTTCCCGCCGGCGCCGGATAAGCGTAAGTACCCTTGATGATGTAGCGCCTACACTGGCAAGCCAGAAACCTGTAGGAGCTGCCGAAGGCTGCGATCTTTTGATTTTGCTTGTTAAAAACAAGATCAAAGGATCGCAGCCTTCGGCAGCTCCTACAGGGGGTCATGTCAGCGGATTGGCGCAAGGAAATCAGAAAAAAACCCGCCGGTTCAATGGCGGGTTTTTTATTGGCTGGTAACGGAGCGTCAATCAATCGCGCAAATCAGACTCATGAATCGGCTGATCCCGATGCGTCGCACGCTGATACTGCGCCGGCCACACCGCTTTGCGTCCACCCAGATCATCGTCGGCATGCAGCGGCCAGTACGGATCACGCAACAACTCGCGGGCGAGGAAGATGATGTCGGCCTGACAGGTGCGCAGAATGTGCTCGGCCTGCGCCGGCTCGGTAATCATTCCCACGGTGCCGGTGGCGATGCCTGACTCCTTCCGGACACGCTCGGCGAAGCGCGTCTGATAACCCGGCCCGACGGGGATTTCGGCATTCGCTGCGGTGCCACCCGAAGACACATCGATCAGATCGGCGCCAAGGGTGTGCAGGCGTCGCGCCAGCTCCACGGTTTCATCCGGATTCCAGCCGTCCTCCACCCAGTCGGTGGCCGATACACGAACAAATAACGGCAATTCTTCCGGCCAAACCGCCCTCACTGCCTCAGTCACTTGCAACACCAGACGAATACGGTTTTCAAATGAACCACCGTACTGATCGCGGCGCTGGTTGCTCAGCGGCGAGAGAAATTGATGCAGCAGATACCCATGCGCCGCGTGTACCTCAACCACGCTGAAACCGGCCTTCAGCGCGCGTTTGGCGGCATCGACGAAGGCCTGAATAACGTCGGCAATCTGCCCTTCATCCAGCTGTTTCGGTTGCGTGTGTTGCGGGTCAAAGGCAATCGGCGACGGTCCGACCGGAGTCCAGCCGCCGTCATCGGGTTTAACGCTGCCATGCTTGCCGAGCCACGGCCGATGGGTGCTGGCCTTGCGCCCGGCGTGGGCCAGTTGAATGCCGGCGACCGCGCCTTGGGAGGTAATGAAACGGGTGATGCGTTGCAGCGGCTCAATTTGTTCGTCGTTCCACAGGCCAAGGTCTTCGGCGGTGATCCGCCCGTCGGCAGTGACCGCCGTGGCTTCGGTGAATACCAGACCGGCGCCGCCCACCGCGCGACTGCCGAGGTGCACCAGGTGCCAGTCGTTGGCCAGGCCGTCGACGCTGGAATACTGGCACATCGGCGAGACGGCGATGCGGTTTGGAAGGGTCAGTTGGCGAAGGGTGAAGGGTTCAAGCAGCAGACTCATGGGGCACCTCTCAAATCAGTGGGCAGGCTCCAGGGTTCTGTTTGAATAGTCGACGAGTGACAGGAAAAGGTGCAGCACCCGCCCCCGCGGGCAAAAAATTCGACAAGACGTCACAAGGCCAATCAAGCAGTGCTTAGAGCCTAGTCGACAACGGGGGATCGGGGGAAATTCAAGAAAAGATCGCAGCCTTCGGCAGCTCCTACAGAAAAGCGCATTCCCATGTAGGAGCTGCCGAAGGCTGCGATCTTTTGATCTTCAGCGCGGTTCGATATGGGCAATCATCAACTGAACGGTCTCATTACCCCGAAACTCGTTAACATCGAGCTTATAGGCGAGCTCAACCCACTTGATCGTCGGATTCGGCCAGATATCCCGGTCAATCCCAAACGCGATGCCATCCAGCTTCACCGAGCCACACTCGCTCTTCAGCACCACTTTCAAATGCCGCTCACCGACCACCCGCTGCTCAACCAACTGAAACACCCCGTGAAACAGCGGCTCAGGAAAATGCTGCCCCCAAGGCCCGGCATGGCGCAGGGCGCGAGCCAGTTCGAGGTGGAATTCTTCCACCGCCAGCGTGCCGTCCGAGAGCATGCGCCCGGTCAGATCTTCCTCGCGAAGTTGCCTACGCACCTCAGCGTCAAATGCCTCGGCGAACAGCGGAAAATTCTCTTGTGGCAAGGTCAGACCGGCGGCCATCGCGTGGCCGCCGTACTTGGCGATCAGGGTCGGATGCTGCGCTGCAACAACGCTCAGCGCATCACGAATATGGAAGCCCTGCACCGAACGCCCCGAGCCTTTGAGCAGGCCATCACCGGCATCAGCGAAGGCAATGGTCGGACGGAAATAACGCTCTTTCATCCGTGATGCGAGGATACCGATCACGCCTTGGTGCCACTCCGGATCGAACAGGCACAGACCAAACGGCATCGACTCCACCGGCAAGTCCTTGAGCTGCGCCAACGCTTCACGCTGCATGCCCTGCTCGATGGATTTGCGATCCTGGTTCATGCCGTCCAGTTGCGCGGCCATTTCCTGGGCCTTGCTGGCGTCGGCAGTGAGCAGGCATTCGATGCCCAGACTCATGTCATCCAGACGCCCGGCAGCGTTCAGGCGCGGGCCGACGATAAAACCGAGATCGGTGGACGTGATGCGAGTGGCGTCACGCTTGGCCACTTCAAGGATCGCTTTGATCCCCGGCCGTGCGCGACCGGCGCGAATTCGCTCCAGGCCTTGGTGCACCAGAATCCGGTTGTTGGCGTCCAGCGGCACCACGTCGGCAACGCTGCCCAGCGCCACCAGATCAAGCAATTCACCGATGTTCGGCTGCGGCTTGTTCTCGTACCAGCCGAGGCTGCGCAAACGCGCGCGCAACGCCATCAACACATAGAAAATCACCCCGACGCCGGCCAGGGCCTTGCTCGGAAACTCGCAGCCCGGCTGGTTCGGATTGACCAGCGCATCGGCCTGCGGCAGCTCTTCGCCGGGCAAGTGGTGGTCGGTGATCAAGACCTTGAGGCCAGCCTTCTTCGCCGCCGCAACACCTTCGACGCTGGAAATACCGTTGTCGACAGTGACCAGCAAATGCGGCTCGCGAGTCAAAGCGACTTCGACGATTTCCGGGGTCAGGCCGTAGCCATATTCAAAGCGGTTCGGCACCAGATAATCAACGTGCGCGGCACCGAGCAAGCGCAAGCCAAGCATGCCAACCGTGCTGGCCGTCGCACCGTCCGCATCGAAGTCGCCGACGATGAGGATGCGCTGGCGTTGCTCCAACGCCGTCACCAGCAAGTCCACCGCCGCATCAATGCCCTTGAGCTGCTGGAACGGGATCAAACGCGCTAGGCTCTTGTCCAGCTCTGCCTCGGACTGCACGCCCCGCGCCGCGTACAGGCGGGTCAGCAGTGGCGGTATATCACCGAGAAAAGGCAGAGTTTCGGGCAGTAGGCGAGGTTCGATGCGCATGGGGTGACGGAGACTTCTCTTTAATACGTGGGATTAATCAGCTACAGGCGCGGGATCAGCCGCGCTCACCTTGTAGCCATTGCAACTGGACTTCGTGCTGACCACGGTCGTCGGTGACAAAGATCGTCCCTTCACTGATCATCACGTCCCACTTGATAACGCGGGGCATGTCCTTGGCCAAGGTCTCCAGCACTTCCTGCGGGACGGCGGCGATGTTGACGTTTTTCAGGTTCTTGATCGCCGGGATCACTTTGGTTTCCCAAACGCGCAGGCTGCCGTAGGCCAGCAAGCTGGTGCGCTCGGTGCGACGCGAGCACCAGGTCAGGCGATCGGCGTCTGGCTGGCCGACTTCGATCCAGTGCAGAACGCGGTCGTCCAGGCTCTTTTCCCACAGCGCAGGTTCATCCACGTCTGACAGACCGCGACCAAACGACAACTGCTCGTTGTACCAGAGGGCGTAGGCCAGCAGCCGCACGGTCATGCGTTCTTCGGTTTCCGAAGGGTGACGGGCGATGGTCTGCTTGACGCTCTCGTAGACACTGCGGTCGAGGTCGGTGAGGTTCAGTTCAAATTTGTAGGTAGTGGACGGCTGGGCCATGAACGGGCTTCTTGATACGAGGAAAGGCGGCAAGTCTAACCGATGCAGTAGGCAATCATCGAATTGATGGCGATCAACCTGCGGCGTCTGACAGCCGGCTATGTTAAAACGCTGTATCCGCACAGCCTTGTCCTACAGGATTCAGCATGCCGTTTTCCAACAAGCCGCTCAGCGGCGTGAAAGTCATTGAATTGGGTACGTTGATTGCCGGGCCGTTTGCCTCGCGTATTTGCGGCGAGTTCGGCGCTGAAGTGATCAAGATCGAATCGCCGGACGGCGGTGATCCGCTGCGCAAATGGCGAAAAATGTATGAAGGCACGTCCCTGTGGTGGTTCGTCCAGGCGCGCAACAAGAAGTCGCTGACGCTGAATCTGAAACACCCCGACGGTTTGGCGATTCTGAAAAAACTGCTCAGTGAAGCCGACATCCTCATCGAGAACTTTCGCCCCGGTGTGCTGGAAAAACTCGGCCTGAGTTGGGAAACCCTGCACGCGCTGAACCCGAAACTGGTGATGGTGCGTCTGTCCGGTTTCGGCCAGACCGGGCCGATGAAAGATCAGCCAGGCTTCGGCGCGGTTGGCGAATCCATGGGCGGTTTGCGCTACATCACCGGTTTTGAAGACCGCCCACCGGTGCGCACCGGGATTTCCATCGGCGACTCGATTGCCGCGCTGTGGGGCGTGATCGGCGCACTGATGGCGCTGCGTCATCGTGAGGTCAACGGCGGGCTCGGCCAAGTGGTCGATGTGGCCTTGTACGAAGCGATTTTCGCGATGATGGAAAGCATGGTGCCGGAGTTCGATGTGTTCGGGTTTATCCGCGAGCGCACCGGTAACATCATGCCCGGCATCACGCCCTCTTCGATTCACACCAGCGCCGACGGCAAGCACGTGCAGATCGGCGCCAATGGCGATGCGATTTTCAAGCGCTTCATGTTGATCATCGGCCGCGAAGATCTGGCTAATGACCCGATGCTGGCCAGCAACGACGGGCGCGACAGTCGCCGCGACGAGTTGTATGGCGTGATCGATCGCTGGGTCAATTCGCAGCCGCTGCAAACGGTGCTCGATCTGCTCAATCAGGCGGAAGTACCGGTCAGCCGTATTTTCAGCGCCGAAGACATGTTCAGCGACCCGCAATACCTCGCCCGGGAGATGTTCCTGTCCGCCAAGTTGCCGGACGGCAAGGACTTCAAGATGCCGGGCATCGTGCCGAAACTTTCCGAGACACCGGGCAGTTCCGAATGGGTCGGGCCGACGCTGGGTGAACACAATGCGCAAGTGCTCAGCGACCTCGGTTACGACGCGCAGCAGATCGCCCGATTGCGCGAAGACGGAGCCATTTAAGCTGAAAAACCTGCATCCCTCAGACGCCAACCGCGCCCACCAATGGTGGATGTGGCGTCTGTTCGGCCTGTTGTTTTTGCTGGCCTCGCCAACGTGGGCGCAGGCGAAGCCGACGTTGATCTGGTTGCTGCGCGATTTACCGCCGATGACGATCTTCGAAGGACCGAAAAAGGGTCAGGGGGTGATCGATCATTTGATGCCGCAACTGATTGCCGGCATGCCGCAGTACGAACACAAGATCATGCGCGTCAACCGTGCGCGTGGTTTGCAGATGCTGCACGAAAACCCTTTCGCTTGTGACCCTGCGCTGCTGTGGAACAAAGAGCGCGCGCAATGGGTGGCGTATTCGATTCCGGCGATTCGCGCTGTCGCCAATGGCTTGGTGGTGCGTCAGAAAGATCGCGCGGTACTTGAACCGTATTTGGTGGACGGTGCGGTGGATTTTTCTGCGCTGCTGGCCAGTGGTGAGCGAAAAGTCGGCGTAGTTGCCGAACGCAGTTACGGCGAATACATCGACGGACTGTTGCGCCACGCCCCCAGCGGCGCATTGACCCCGCACTACGGCAATGATGCATTGAGCAATTTGCTGTCGATGCAGCGGCTGAACCGATTACAGGTGGTGCTCGGCTATTGGCCAGAGATCCGCTATCAGGCGAAACAGGCAAAAATTCCGGAAGATGAGCTGGAGTTCTATTCGATTCGCGGCACCGAGAAATATCTCTCAGGCTATGTCGCTTGTTCCGACACCACGCAGGGCCGTCAGGCCATCAGCGAAATCAATCAACTGCTGCGCACCCTGCCCCACGAGCATTTGAATCAGCTCTACGCGGCGTGGCTGGATCCCGAACGACAAGCGGATTATCTGCAGCAGGCGCGGACGTTTTTCGAGCAGCAAGCCGCGCAATAGACAAACGCCAGACAAAAGAAACCCCGAGAAGTGGGGAGACGACTCGGGGTTAAACGTGGCCTACATAAAGACCAGTAGCAGCAAGCGACAAGCACCGGAGCACAATGCTTGATCCTGCTGTTACTGGGTCTGACTGACAGGGATGCAGGAAGGTTCCCACAAAAAATATTTCATCTTTACAGCGTCGGACGTTTATCCAGCGCTGCGTTGCGCAATGCCGCGATCACACAAGGTTCCAGCCGTCCTTCGGCAATCAGCACGTCACGGTGCAGGCCGTCGACGACATCGGTCAGCAAGCGTTTGTCGCTCAACTGCGCCTGATTGAATTCGCGTTCCACTACAATGGCGCCGTTGCTGTTCTTCAGGGTCACCAGGCATTCGCCATGGCTGCCGCGAGGGGTCAACGTCACTTGATACGGGCTCAGAGCCTCACCGAGCAATAGACTGATACTTTCCATCTCGATCTCCACTCAATAGTCCGAAAACACAGTGCCTGGGGCGTGTTCACAATAAATGACCACCGGCCCGAGAAGAAAGTTCTGCCTGCGATTGCTCCATCCCTGGAGCCTTACCGGTCTATGGAGCATGCACGGCGAAGATGACAGTAAAAATACCCCGCGTTTCAAGCCCCGACAGGCTGATGCAAAGCGCTGAGGTATTGATCAAGCAAACCGCGCATCAACACCGCCGAAACCGGCGTTTGCAGGCGTCCGAGCAGTTGCAGCTCATGCGCGTGCAGCAGCGTTTCAAGGTCGGTCAGCAGGCTCGGCGCCACGTTGCCCAGCAGAATCAATGCGCGTGAGTGCTCCTGCCGGGTCAAATGATGGATCAACGCCAGGCCATCGCCGCCCTTGAGTTGCGGATCGCAGATGGCGATATCGATGACGCCGCTTTGCTCCAGCGAACCCAAGGCCGAACCCAGCGACGGCGCGGTCAGTACGTTGTAGATGCCGATGGCGTTGAGCATCTGGTGCAACGCCATCAACTGGAACGGATTGTGTTCAAGGATCAGGACTTTGAGCGAACGCATAGGCGACCTCTGAAACGGCGGGTGCGGACTCTCACCGCAGACACCGTTCACTCTAGGGCAGCCGTCCTCAGCCTCCCATCGGAAAAGGCCTCAGGGGTTATAGGACTTTTCCCAAACTCAGTGCAGACGTCGGCTCATGTCTGTCCAGCCACCGAGCAGTCCGCGCAGTTTTCCGTCGGCGCTGTAAAACGGCACCGTCCATTGGTAGATCTCCCGCGAGCCGTTTTTGAATTGCAGTTGGCGCCGGCAGAATCGCGTCTTGCGCGTCTGCAACTGCGCCATGAATTCGTCGTGAAGCATGCGCGACGTGATCTGTGGCAGGGCATCAACCTCCATCAGCGAGCGCCCCTGAACCTGATCGAAACGAATGTCGAGCGCCTCCTCATAACTTCGATTGCACATGATCAAGCGGCCCAGCAGGTCGCGGACGAACACCGGATCGGGCATTGAATTGATCAACGCATGCTGAAACGCCAACTGGTCGCCGAGATCTTTTTCAGCTTCAGTGCGTTGCCTGATTGCCGCGCGCAATCGGCGGTTCCAGACCAGCGACAACAGACCGAACGTGCCAATCACGGCCATCGCCCAACAGCCCCAACTGGCGATGCGCTGCCACACCGAGGGCACCCGCAGCGGGGAAACACCGTCGAGCCATTTGAGCCGAATCGCGCGCAACTCCTCCGGCGGAAAAGCCTCAAGCGCCTTGTTGAGGATGCTCAACAACTCCGGCTGGCCCTTACGCACCGCCAAGTGATCTGCCTCCCATTTTCCTTCGAGCAAATCGCCGACCCTGAGCAATCCGGAAGGAAACAACTGCGCGCCAATCTCGTTTTCAATCGTGGCATAAGCCTCACCGCTTTCGACCAACGCCCGTGCTTCGGCATAGGTTTTCACCGAGCGGATCTCAATTGCCGGATAGTCGCGGCGGATGATGCCTTCCAGCGCGTGCCGGGCCGGCAGCACCAGCACACGTTTGGCCAACTGCTCCAGCGACTGAACCTGTGGTTCGCCAACACGCCCGACAAACACCCAGCCCGCACCGCCAAAGGCATGGCTGAAATCGAGGAACACTTTGCGCTCATCGCTCATCGCCAGCGTGGTGCTGATGTCCGCTTCACCGCGCTCCAGCCGTTCGAGCAGGTGGTCGGTGGAGAAAGACTCTTGATGCACAAACTGCAAACCGGTCATCGCGCTGATACGCTTGAGCACATCAATGTTCAGGCCGTTCCAGTGCGCATGTTCATCCTGGAACAGGTACAGCGGATACTGCACGGACGCGACGATGACACGCGGATTGTCGCGGATCCATTGCTGCTCTTCTGCGTTGAGCTCGATGGGCTGAACCCCGCTGACGCCAGCGTCATGCTGCATCAGTTGCGCCGCTACCCCCCAGCGCATGAACCCCAGCATTGCCAATAAAAACAGCCAGCACAGGGCTGGCTTCAAATCTCTGGAAAACCACATTGCCACTTCCTTCGTGATCAACTCACCCGTCCTTCGTGGGTGAAAACCCGAGCAGTGTGGCAGCAGAAACAAAAAAGCCCGTCAGGAGACGGGCTTCAAAATGTGACAGCTTTTGCGGCTTACAGCGGCTTGCCGCGGTTGCCATGCTGGCTGACAAAGGCTTGCACGGCTTTCAGCTCGTTTGGCAGAACGGTGCAGCGCTCATTTCGCTCAAACAAATCAGAAAGATGTGCAGGTAGTTCGAGCGCTTTTCCTACACCGGCTTTCTCTACGGCTTCAGGGAATTTCACCGGGTGAGCGGTGCCCAGGATGACCATCGGGATATCCAGGCTGCGACGGCATTCACGCGCAGCTTTAACACCGATGGCGGTGTGCGGATCCAGCACTTCGCCAGTCTGCTCGTAGACTTCAGCGATGGTTTCGCAAGTCTGTGCGTCATCTACAGCCAGCGAATCGAACAGCTTGCGCGCTTCGGTCCAGCGTTCTTGCTCGACGCTGAAACCGCCGCCCTGCTTGAACGAATCCATCAGACCGGCGATTGCTGCGCCGTTGCGACCGTGCAGGTCGAACAGCAGGCGTTCGAAGTTCGACGAGACCATGATGTCCATCGACGGCGACAGCGTGGCGTGCAGGGTGTCCTTGACGTACTGATTGCCGCTCATGAAGCGGTGTAGGATGTCGTTGCGGTTGGTGGCGACGATCAACTGGTTGATCGGCAGGCCCATGTTGCGCGCCAGGTAACCGGCAAAGATGTCGCCGAAGTTGCCGGTTGGCACCGAAAACGATACCGAACGCGCCGGGCCGCCCAACTGCAGTGCGGCGTGGAAGTAGTAAACGATCTGGGCCATGATCCGCGCCCAGTTGATCGAGTTCACCGCGACCAGACGCGTGCCTTTGAGGAAGCTCTGGTCGGCGAAGCTCGCCTTGACCATTTCCTGGCAGTCATCGAAGTTGCCTTCGATGGCGATGTTGTGGATGTTCTCGCCGAAGATCGTGGTCATCTGGCGACGCTGCACTTCCGACACGCGCTTGTGCGGGTGCAGGATGAAGATGTCGACGTTTTCGCAGTGCTTGCAGCCTTCGATGGCGGCCGAACCGGTGTCACCGGAAGTAGCGCCAACGATCACTACGCGCTCGCCGCGTTTTTCCAGCACGTAGTCGAGCAAACGACCGAGCAGTTGCAGGGCGAAGTCCTTGAACGCCAGGGTCGGGCCGTGGAACAGCTCCAGCACCCATTCGTTGCCGTTCAACTGACGCAGTGGCGCCACGGCGCTGTGGGCGAACACGCCGTAGGTTTCTTCAAGAATCTTTTTGAAATCGGCATCCGGAATGCTGCCGGTGACGAACGGGCGCATCACCCGGAAGGCCAGCTCGTGATACGGCAGGCCGGCCCAGGAAGCGATTTCTTCCTGGGTGAAACGTGGCAGGTTTTCCGGAACGTACAGACCGCCGTCGGTCGCCAGACCAGCCAGCAGGACGTCTTCGAAATTCAGGGCCGGTGCCTGGCCGCGGGTACTGATATAACGCATAAGGGCAAACCTTCGGTTTGGGCTTCAAGCCGCAAGCTGCAAGCTACAAGTGAAAAGCGGCTGTGCTTTTACTTGCAGCTTGAAGCTCGAAGCTTGCAGCTGCTTCTATTTAGTTCAAGTGCTCGACGCGGATCCGTACGACCGGACCATTCACGCCGGCCAGCGCTTCGAGGGCGGCGATGGCATCGTTGATGCGCTGCTCGACCACACGGTGGGTCAGCAGGATCATCGGCACCAGACCGTCGTGTTCCTCGACTTCCTTCTGCATGATCGACTCGATGTTGATGCCGCGCTCCGAGAGGATGCTCGCCACTTGAGCGAGTACGCCCGGATGGTCCTTGGCCTGAATGCGCAGGTAGTAAGCGCTTTCGCAGGCTTCGATCGGCAGGATCGGGTGGGCCGACAGCGAGTCCGGCTGGAAGGCCAGGTGCGGTACGCGGTTTTCCGGATCGGAGGTCATGGCGCGAACCACGTCGACCAGATCGGCGATCACCGACGAAGCGGTTGGCTCCATGCCGGCGCCGGCGCCGTAGAACAGCGTCGAACCGGCGGCGTCACCGTTGACCATCACCGCGTTCATCACGCCGTTGACGTTGGCGATCAGACGATCGGCCGGGATCAGCGTCGGGTGCACGCGCAACTCGATGCCGGCAGCGGTGCTGCGCGCCACACCGAGGTGCTTGATGCGATAGCCCAGCGCTTCAGCGTAATTAACGTCAGCGGTGGTCAGCTTGGTGATGCCTTCGGTGTAAGCCTTGTCGAATTGCAGCGGGATGCCGAACGCGATCGAAGCCAGAATCGTCAGCTTGTGCGCGGCGTCGATGCCTTCAACGTCGAAGGTCGGATCGGCTTCGGCGTAACCCAGTGCCTGCGCTTCGGCCAACACGTCTTCGAAGGTACGCCCCTTCTCGCGCATTTCGGTGAGGATGAAGTTACCAGTGCCGTTGATGATCCCGGCGACCCAGTTGATGCGGTTGGCGGACAGGCCTTCACGGATCGCCTTGATCACCGGAATGCCACCGGCCACGGCCGCTTCGAACGCCACGATCACGCCTTTCTCGCGAGCCTTGGCGAAAATCTCATTACCGTGAACGGCAATCAGAGCCTTGTTCGCGGTGACCACATTCTTGCCATTCTCGATGGCCTTGAGTACCAGCTCGCGGGCAACGGT
>NZ_JBIVMX010000057.1:0-37274 GCF_044753305.1 Pseudomonas sp. NPDC088429
ACCTTGAAGAGCTGATCGATCGCAAGATCTATCGCTTCGTCGGCCACGCAGCGGCTTACGCCTACCTGGCCATGAAAGACGCCATTGCTGACTCCGGCCTGACCGAAGAGCAAGTGTCCAACCCGCGTACCGGCCTCGTTGCTGGCTCCGGTGGTGCTTCCACGCTGAACCAGATGGAAGCGCTGGACATCCTGCGCGAGAAAGGCGTGAAGCGCGTTGGCCCATACCGTGTCACGCGGACCATGAGCAGCACCGTTTCCGCTTGCCTGGCCACGCCATTCAAGATCAAGGGCCTGAACTACTCCATCGCTTCTGCCAGCGCCACCAGTGCTCACTGCATCGGTACCGCCATGGAACAGATTCAGATGGGCAAGCAGGACATCGTCTTCGCCGGTGGCGGTGAAGAAGAGCACTGGAGCCAGTCGTTCCTGTTCGACGCCATGGGCGCTCTGTCCAGCAAGCGTAACGACACCCCGGAACTGGCTTCCCGTGCCTACGACAAAGACCGTGACGGTTTCGTCATCGCTGGCGGTGGCGGCATGGTCGTGGTTGAAGAGCTGGAACACGCTCTGGCCCGTGGCGCGAAAATCTACGCCGAAATCGTTGGCTACGGCGCGACGTCCGACGGCTACGACATGGTTGCCCCGAGCGGCGAAGGCGCGATCCGCTGCATGCAGATGGCGATGTCCACCGTTGATACCCCGATCGACTACCTGAACACCCACGGCACTTCGACTCCGGTCGGCGACGTTGCGGAAATGAAAGGTGTGCGTGAAGTGTTCGGCGACAAGGCACCTGCGATCAGCTCGACCAAGAGCCTGTCCGGTCACTCCCTGGGCGCTGCCGGCGTTCACGAAGCGATCTATTGCATGCTGATGATGGAAGGCAACTTCATTGCCGGCTCCGCCAACATCGACGAGCTGGATCCTGAAGTGGCCGATCTGCCGGTGCTGACCAAGACCCGCGAGAACGCCACGATCAACACCGTGATGAGCAACAGCTTCGGCTTCGGCGGCACCAACGCCACGCTGGTACTGAAGCGCTGGGAAGGCAAGTAATTCCCCGAGCTTGAGCCACACATAAAAACGCCCCGACTGGTTCGGGGCGTTTTTTTTCGTCTGAAGAAAACTCCTGGCCCAACACAAATCCCCTATCTGATCGTTCCCACGCTCTGCGTGGGAATGCTGCCCGTCTGATCGTTCCCACGCTCTGCGTGGGAATGCTGCCCGTGACGCTCCGCGTCACTGGACGCAGAGCGTCCCAAGAGGCATTCCCACGCAGAGCGTGGGAACGATCAACGATGCGGAGCGTGGGAACGATCAAGATCGCAGCCTTCGGCAGCTCCTACACAGGGTTGCGTGCGTCTGGAAATGAAACTTCTGTCATGAAACTTTACCCCCTGCGACCGAATGTCGCGGTTTACGGGGGCTGCAGCACTGTTGCAAAAACCGCAACAACACATTGCACAAATCAGCCGTTTACTTAGCAAGCTAACAAAACATATAAAAGAGTCCTGCACACGCCTTGCTGCAGATAAACCAGAGATTGGAGCTAGCAGATGACTGTAAAAGTAACTGAACGCGACGATTCACACATGTCCCATGAAGGCGTAGCCGCGGGTATACGGATCTGGGATGTGCATCAACAAGACTTGCTGGTCGGCATGTTCCACAACGAGATCGATGCCCACAACTACAAGGCCGAACTGGAAGTGCAAGAACAGCAACGGGATTTACGATCCGCCTGACTCACCACTCTTCAGGGTTGCAGCCTGCCCCTTTCGGGGTGGCAGGCTGCAACAACATCAGAACCTTCACACCACGCGAATCACACTCAAATAAAGGTTGTCGTCGATCTCCTCCGAAGCTATTTCATCGACGATCAGCCCCTGCTCGAGTCTGACCACCTCACATGCACCACGGCCCATGCCGTCATTCCTGATCGAGTATTGCACGGCAGTCGGGTGCTGCTTGTCGTAGTCCAAAGACATGCCGCAGGCAATCAGAAAGTCGATTTTCACTTCAGGGATTTCAACTTCCTTATCCCGCTCACCTTCCCTCAGCACGGCATAGTCAAGGCACACGTTAATGCCGAACGGGCATCCCGGCACCAGGCTATTGATAAACAGCCCTTCGTATCCGTCAAAGTAACTGTGCTCCGCGCTGACGGAACTGTAATCCTTGACCTTGATGACAAACTCATCAAACAGCCTGAAGAACCAGAAACCATCTTCATTGCCAATATGCTGACCAAAATCGATGCCGGAAACATGACGCTTGGGCCACATCGACATCAACGGTATATCTGCCTCGTATTCTTTATTTGTGATGGTCAGCAAATAGTTGATGACCTCGTAATAACTTGCGTCACCCTCGCCTATCTTTACCAACGTCGCACAACTTCCCGCCAACAGTACAATCTTGCCATAGTGTTCCATGGGCAAATCTTTCATTAACGACGAAATGTACGCGGGGACTTTTTCCAGGTAAGCGGTCGTTAGTTCGTGAAGCTCTTCTTCGCTGTCGACTTCACGCCAAGGGATATTCCAGAAAAACTCTGGCAGGGTGAAGAACAGACAGTCCGCGCCATCGTGATCCGCGGCAGCGGCCTTGGCGGCGATCCTGATCTTGCGGCGTACGTAATCGGCCCGCACATCCAGTTCGCTGATCACGTAATCGGTAATTGACTGGCCAGGCGCCCGCAACTCAAAAAACTGCGGTTCAAAAGTGGGTTGGCGCAACGAAGCAATGCTTAATAACATTAGCAATATCCTTATTCATTCAAGTTAATTCCATTTATTCTCCCCTACAAAAAAACCCATATAAAAATGCAACGCGCTGTTTATAAGCAGCGCAAAATCCTCACACTTCAAACACGTTAATTTCTGCCAAAAGAAAACCCGCCGATCGTATCGATACGAATCGGCGGGTTCAATCTATAAACACTTTCAAAGTACTAGCAAAGATGTAAGCCGCTAGAACATTTAAACCATTACCACATCAGATCATCAGGGATCTGATACGCCGCGTACGGATCGTCCTCGGTGCTGACTTCTTCGGTCTGCACGTTGAGTTGGACGATGCGCTGCGGATCGCGCTCCTGAATCTTCAGGGCCGCTTCACGCGGAATCACTTCGTAGCCGCCGGCATGGTGGACGATCGCCAGCGAACCGCTGCTGAGCTTGTTGCGCATCAGCGTGTTGACCGAGATTCGCTTGACCTTCTTGTCGTCGACGAAGTTGTAGTAGTCCTCGGTGGTCAGCTTCGGCAGACGCGAGACTTCAATCAGTTGCTTGACCTGAGCAGCACGCGCCTTGGCTTCTACTTTCTCCTGCTGTTGGCGGTTCAGCTCCTGGTCGCGCTTGACCTTCTCGGCCTTGGCTTCCTGAGCGGCGCGCTGTTGCGAGTCATCCAGTTCGATCTGGCCTTTATGCGCCAGACGCTGCTGCTTCTGCTTGTCTTTGCCGACCTGCTTGGCCTGCTTTTGGTTGACCAGGCCTGCTTTGAGCAACTGGTCGCGAAGGGAAATACTCATTAATGCTTACTCACTTGGGCAGTTGCTCAGCCGCAGCTGGGCGCATTCTTTTCCTGACGTTTGGCTTCGCCCCACAGGGCGTCCAACTCTTCGAGGGTGCAATCTTCTATGGGACGGTGGGTGTCGCGCAATGCCTGTTCGATAAAACGGAAGCGTCTTTCGAATTTGCTGTTGGCGCCACGCAGCGAAGTTTCCGGGTCGACCTTCAGATGCCGGGCCAGATTGACCACCGAAAACAGCAAGTCACCGATCTCGTCCGCCATGGCGACAGGATCGTTTTGCGACATGGCTTCGAGGACTTCGTCTAGTTCTTCGCGCACCTTGTCGAACACCGGCAAGGCCTCCGGCCAGTCGAAACCGACCTGCCCGGCACGCTTTTGCAACTTGGCTGACCGTGACAAGGCTGGCAGCGTGGCCGGCACGTCGTCGAGCAGCGAGAGTTGCTCGGGCGCAGCGGATTGCTCGGCACGTTCTTCGGCCTTGATCTCTTCCCAGCGCTGCTTGACCTGTTCTTCGCTCAAGCGCGGAACGTCCAGCGGCGCGTACAGATCGCCCGTTGGGAACACATGCGGATGACGACGGATGAGTTTGCGAGTGATGCTGTCGATCACCCCGGTAAATTCGAAGCGCCCTTCTTCCTTGGCCAACTGGCTGTAATAGACGACCTGGAACAACAGATCGCCGAGCTCGCCCTGCAAATGATCGAAGTCGCCACGCTCAATTGCATCGGCCACTTCGTAGGCTTCTTCGAGGGTGTGCGCAACGATGGTCGCGTAGGTTTGCTTGATGTCCCACGGGCAACCGAACTGCGGATCGCGCAGGCGGCTCATCAGATGGAGCAGGTCTTCAAGGCTGTACATCATTTATCTCTCACCACAAAACCTTGTGGGAGCGAGCCTGCTCGCGAAAGCGGTGTGTCTGCAACAATGATGTCGACTGACACACCCTCTTCGCGAGCAGGCTCGCTCCCACAGTTGATCGGCGTCGATCTTCACGGGGTACGGTTACGCCGCGTTTCGATGATGTTCGGCAACTGCGATATACGTCCCAGCAACCGCCCCAGCGCATCCAGACCCGGGATCTCGATGGTCAGGGACATCAACGCGGTGTTGTCCTCTTTGTTCGAGCGGGTGTTGACCGCCAGCACGTTGATGCGCTCATTGAGCAGCACCTGGGAAACGTCACGCAGCAGACCGGAACGGTCGTAGGCACGGATGATAATGTCCACCGGATAGGTGAGCACCGGCACCGGGCCCCAGCTGACCTGAATGATCCGCTCTGGCTCGCGCCCCGACAGTTGCAGCACCGAGGCGCAGTCCTGACGGTGAATGCTCACGCCACGGCCCTGTGTGATGTAGCCGACGATCGCATCGCCCGGCAGCGGCTGGCAGCAGCCGGCCATCTGCGTCATCAAGTTACCGACGCCCTGAATCTGAATGTCGCCGCGCTTGCCCGGTTTGTAACCGGTGGCTTTGCGCGGTATCAGTTCCAGCTGTTCATTACCACGCTCCGGCTCGACCAGTTGTTGCGCGAGGTTGACCAGTTGCGCCAGACGCAAGTCGCCGGCACCAAGGGCGGCGAACATGTCTTCGGCGGTTTTCATGTTGGCCTTGTCGGCCAGCTTGTCGAAGTCCACCGCTGGCAGACCGAGGCGCGCCAGTTCGCGTTCGATCAGGGTTTTACCGGCGGCGACGTTCTGATCACGCGCCTGCAATTTAAACCAGTGAACAATCTTCGCCCGCGCCCGCGAGGTGGTGACGTAACCGAGGTTCGAGTTCAGCCAGTCGCGGCTCGGCGTGCCGTGCTTGCTGGTGATGATCTCGACCTGCTCACCGGTCTGCAGGCTGTAGTTGAGCGGGACGATGCGCCCGTTGATCTTCGCGCCACGGCAGTTGTGACCGATCTCGGTGTGCACGCGGTAAGCGAAGTCCAGCGGCGTCGCGCCTTTCGGCAAGTCGATGGCGTGACCGTCGGGGGTGAAGATGTAGACCCGATCCGGTTCGATATCGACGCGCAACTGTTCGGCCAGACCACCGATATCGCCCAGTTCTTCGTGCCACTCGAGCACCTGACGCAGCCAGGAGATTTTCTCTTCGTAGTGATTCGAACCGGATTTGACGTCGGTGCCTTTGTAGCGCCAGTGCGCGCAGACGCCGAGTTCGGCTTCTTCGTGCATCGAGTGCGTACGAATCTGCACCTCAAGCACTTTACCCTCAGGGCCGATCACCGCCGTGTGCAGTGAGCGGTAGCCGTTCTCTTTCGGGTTGGCGATGTAGTCGTCGAATTCTTTCGGGATGTGCCGCCACAAGGTGTGGACGATACCGAGCGCGGTGTAGCAGTCGCGCATTTCCGGCACCAGCACACGCACCGCACGCACGTCGTAGATCTGGCTGAATTCCAGACCCTTGCGCTGCATTTTGCGCCAGATCGAATAGATGTGTTTGGCCCGGCCGCTGATGTCGGCGTCAACGCCGGTGGCCTGCAATTCGTCCTTGAGCTGGGTCATCACGTCGGCGATGAAACGCTCGCGATCAAGCCGTCGCTCGTGGAGCAACTTGGCGATCTGCTTGTATTGATCCGGCTCGAGGTAACGGAAGGACAAGTCCTCCAGTTCCCATTTGATATGACCGATGCCGAGGCGATGCGCGAGCGGCGCATAGATGTCGAACACTTCGCGGGCGACGCGGTTACGCTTTTCATCGTCGGCGGTTTTCACCGCACGAATCGCGCAGGTACGTTCGGCCAGTTTGATCAGCGCGACGCGCACGTCGTCGACCATCGCCACGAGCATCTTGCGCAGGTTTTCCACCTGCCCTTGCGTGCCCATCACCATCGACTGACGCGGACTGAGGCTGGCGCTGATCGCAGCCATGCGCTGCACGCCGTCGATCAGCTTGGCCACCACCGGGCCGAAGCGCTGGCTGATGGCCGCGAGTTCGATCTGGCCTTCGCGCACGCCGCGATACAGCACCGCAGCGACCAGCGAATCCTGATCGAGTTTGAGGTCGGCGAGAATCTCGGCGATCTCAAGTCCCGTGCTGAAACTGCCGGAGCCTTCGGCCCACAGATTCTTCTTGGCATTGGACTGTTGTTCGGCCTCGCGAGCGAACTCGCAGGCTTCTTTCAAGGCTTCGCGATCCAGTGCCAGATCGACACTGACCGCGTGATCGAGCCAAGCCTCGAGATTGATACTGCCGTCAGTGTTGATCGGCTGGTGTGCTCTCACCTGTACCATCTTGCTTTACCTTCCCTACGACGCAGATTCAATGCGTCAAATCGCTGACCTCTACTGCCCGTTTGCGCTCGCGGGGCTGATGCGAGCGCTGCGCGGACAGGTCAGGCGGATTCAGACGAGCCGTCCTGGCTCGCTTCAAATAACGCCATGGCCTCGACATGTGCCGTCTGAGGAAACATATCGAGAATCCCGGCACGTTTTAACCGGTAGCCCTGCTTGATCAATTCGACCGTGTCGCGCGCCAGCGTTGCCGGGTTGCACGACACATACACCAACCGCTTCGCGCCCAGGGTCGCCAGCTTGCGTACCACCTCGAAAGCACCGTCACGCGGTGGATCCAAGAGTACCGCAGAAAAACCGTTTCCGATCCACTGAGCATGGCTCAAAGGCTGGGATAAATCGGCTTGAAAAAACTTTGTGTTATGCAAATTGTTACTAGCAGCGTTGGCTGCGGCGCGATCAACCATGGTCTGCACGCCTTCGACCGCCACCACTTCACGCACGGATTTGGCCAGCGGCAAGGCAAAGTTGCCGAGGCCGCAGAACAGATCCAGCACGCGCTCATCGCTGCCTGGCTTCAACCAGTCCAGCGCCTGCGCGACCATCGCTTCGTTGACGCCGGCGTTGACCTGAATAAAGTCGCCCGGCCGGTACGCCAGGTTCAAATCCCACTGCTCCAGGCGATAGCCCAGCGACTGCGTGGCATCGACCGGCTGTGGCTCGCCTTCGCCATGCAGCCACAGTTGCGCTTCATGGAATTGGCAGAAGTCCTTGAGGATGCTCAGATCCGCCTCGGACAACGGCGCCATGTGCCGCAGCAATACCGCCAGCGACGAACCGCTGAACAACTCGACGTGACCCAACGCTTGCGGCTTGCTCAAGCGACGGAGCATCTCCGGCAAACGGGTCATGATCGGTTGCAAGGGCTGTACCAGCACCGGGCATTCGCTGATCGCGACGATGTCCTGACTGCCAGCCGCGCGGAAACCGACTTCGAGTTTCTTCGCTTTCATGTCCCAGCGCACCGCGATCCGGGCACGACGGCGATAGCCGAATTCCGGGCCGGTCAGCGGCGCTGCCCACTCTTCAGGTTCGACACCGGCAACGCGCGACAATTGCTCGGCGAGCATGCGCTGTTTCAGGGCAAGTTGTTCGCTGTGGGGCAAATGCTGAACGCTGCAACCGCCACAACGACCGGCATGCTGACACGGCGCCGGGCGACGCAGTTCGCTGGCGGTGAACACGCGCTCGGTGCGCGCCTCGACCACTTTGCCGTGGGCGCCGAGCACCCGCGCTTCGACCTCTTCACCGGCAAGGGCGCCGAGGACGAACCAGGTTTTGCCTTCGAAAAACGCGATACCGCGACCGTCATTGGCCAGGCGCTCAATGCTCAAGCGCTGCTTCTTGCCGGTCGGAATTTGCGGGGCCTTGCTTCCGCCAGTGGGCTGAAAGCGCAGGCCTCTCTCGTGCTTGGCCATCAGTTGGGCGCGTCGAAAATGCCGGTCGACAGGTAACGGTCGCCACGGTCGCAGATGATCGCGACGATCACCGCGTTTTCAACTTCTTTGGACAGGCGCAACATCGCTGCCACCGCACCGCCCGAGGACACGCCGCAGAAGATGCCTTCTTCGCGGGCCAGACGACGGGTGACGTCCTCGGCCTCGCTTTGCGCCATGTCGACGATGCGATCAACGCGATCGGCCTGATAAATCTTCGGCAGGTATTCCTGCGGCCAGCGGCGAATGCCGGGAATGGCCGAGCCTTCCATCGGCTGCAAACCGACGATCTGCACGTTATCGCTCTGCTCTTTCAAGTAGCGCGACACGCCCATGATGGTGCCGGTGGTGCCCATCGAACTGACGAAATGGGTGATGGTGCCCTGGGTCTGACGCCAGATTTCCGGGCCGGTGGTGGTGTAGTGCGCTTCAGGATTGTCGCCATTGGCGAACTGATCGAGCACCTTGCCACGGCCTTCGGCTTCCATACGCTGCGCGAGGTCGCGCGCGCCTTCCATGCCTTCTTCCTGACTGACCAGAATCAGCTCGGCACCGTAAGCGGTCATCGCCGCTTTGCGCTCGGCGCTGGAATTGTCCGGCATGATCAGGATCATCTTGTAACCCTTGATCGCGGCGGCCATGGCCAGCGCAATGCCGGTATTACCCGAAGTCGCTTCAATCAGCGTATCGCCGGCGTGGATCTGCCCACGCAACTCGGCGCGAGTGATCATCGACAACGCCGGACGATCCTTGACCGAACCCGCCGGGTTATTCCCTTCGAGCTTGAGCAATAGGGTGTTGCTGGTGGCACCGGGCAGGCGCTGCAAACGCACCAGCGGAGTGTTGCCGACGCAATCGGCGATGGTTGGGTACTGCAAGGTCATGGCGTATTCGCAATCCAGACGTGCGGGGGCGCCTATCATACCGGCAAACCCGCGCAGGCCATATCACGCAAAGTGCGGTGCTTATGGTTTATGGGAATAAGCAGCATTTGTCTCACCACTGGTGAGACTTTTAAGGTGAATACTGAATCGAAGGGCCTCATCGCGAGCAGGCTCACTCCTACAGGGGATCGATGCTGTTCAGACGATTTGCGGTGAACGCAAATCCAATGTAGGAGTGAGCCTGCTCGCGATGGCGTCAGTCGGCGCAACACAATCATCCGCCATCAAGCGCAAATTCAGCCGCAACCCCGCCCCGCTATTCTCCGCCCAAATAAACCCGCCCTGACGCTGCACCGCATTGCGCGCAATGCTCAGCCCCAAACCAAACCCACCGTCGCCAGGCCGCGAGCCGTCGAGTCGGGTGAATGGCAAAAAGATTCGCTGCAGATCCGCGTCAGCGACGCCACCGCCCTGATCCTCCAGCCACAAATGCCAGTAATCGCCATCACGCCGCCCATCGAGCCGGACGATCCCGCCTTCCGGCGAATGACGAATGGCGTTGCGCAGAATGTTTTCCAGCGCTTGCGCCAAGGTATTCAGATTGCCGCGCACCCAGCAGGATGCCTCGACCGAACACTGCAATTGCAGGCTCGGCCAGCCGCTTTCGTAACAGGCGTTGTCGGTCAGCATTTCCCACAGCGCCTGAATCTGGATCGCCTCGTCCGGCAGTGGCGTGCGGTCGGTGTCGAGCCAAGCCAGTTGCAAGGTGTCTTCGACCAGCCGTTGCATGCCGTCGACTTCACGCCCGATGCGATCGCGCAATTGCGGCAGACCTTGCTCACTTTCGCTGGCCACGCGCAGGCGGCTCAGCGGCGTGCGCAATTCGTGGGACAGGTCGCGGAGCAATTGCTGTTGCAGGGCGACGGTGGATTGCAGGCGTTCGGACATCGAGTCAAACGCCCTTGCCAGTTCGCCGAGCTCATCCGGGCGCTGGGTAATCCCGCTCGACAACCGCACATTCAATTGATCAGCACGCCAGGCGTTGGCCTGTTCGCGCAAATTATTCAGCGGCACCACCAGCAAGCGATACAACCCGACACACAACAGCAAAGTGAACAGTCCCGGAATCACGCCGTTGGTGATCACCCGCCAGAACACCCGATATTTGCCCGGCAGAAAACGCTCGGGCAATTCGATCACCAGACTGCCGGCAGCCGGGTCTTTGGGAAATGGAATGCGCAGCCACGGCCGCCCCTGTTTGTGAATCGGCCAGTCGAGGCCGCGCAAAAAGGTCAGGTGCTGGGTTTCCTGATCGTTCAGCGGATCGTTGCTCAGCGACTGCAAATTGCCGCCGATCACGCCGACCCAACTGGCCTCGCGCAATTCCATGCTCTGTAACCAGTCATCAATACCGCTGCGACCGCCGCTTTGAAACGCACGTTCGGCCTCACCGGCATACCGCGCCAGCGTGCCGCGCGCCTCGTCGGAGAGGAACTGGTTGCGCTCCTCCATATAGCGGCCCCACGACCAACTGAGCCAGATCATCAGCAGGCAGAACGCGACCAGCAGACAGGCGAGTTTCCAGAACAGCGAATGGCGGCCCGGCAGTTCAGACAGTTTCATCGGCACCGCTCAGTACATAACCCTTGCCCCACACCGTGCGCACTTCCCGCTCGGTGTAACCGATGGCTTTGAGTTTGCGGCGGATCTGGCTGATGTGCATGTCGAGGCTGCGATCGTGGGCCGCGTAGCCGCGTTGCAAAACGTGCTGATAAAGGAAGGCCTTGCTCAGCACTTCTTCATCATTGCGGTTGAGGGTTTCCAGCAGACGGAATTCGCTGCGGGTCAGCCCGGCAGGCTGCTCACGGAAGAATACGTCGCACTGTTCATCGTCAAAGCGCAGCCCGCTGGTAGTCGCGGCAGGCGCACTCGCCGCCGGACGCCGATCCAGCGCGACCCGGCGCAGGATCGCTTCGATGCGCACATGCAGCTCGGCCATGCTGAACGGCTTGGGCAGATAATCATCGGCACCGAGGCGGAAACCGCTGATGCGATCGGCCTCGGCACCCAGGGCCGACATCAGCAGCACCGGCGTCGAATGGCTTTGGCGCAATTGCGTCAGCACGTTCAAACCGTCCATGCCCGGCAGCAGAATATCCATCAGCACCACGTCGAACGGCTGGCGCTTGGCAATGTTCAAGCCCTCCTGACCGTTCTGGCACCAGGTCACCTGAAAGCCGCTGCGGCCCAGATGTTCGTGAACATAGGCGCCGAGTACCGGATCGTCCTCGATGGAAAGTATGCGTGGCTGGCCAACGGAAACAGGAGTCATGAGTATCTGCAAGTCATTCTCAGTTGAGGGCGATTATTCAAGATTGCCGGGCATCGGGCAACTGATGGTTAGCCCTTCGGACAAACGAGCACCCACACGCTGACCGATGGCGACACCATTTTTCCGGAGATTGCCCGCGAGCAAATCGCTACACTGCGCCAATGTCGCGTGCCGGATGCACGCATGAGTCAACAGATCAGCGGGATGCAGGAGATAGGCGTGCTCAAGAAACTGGGAATCAAAGGTCGCGTGTTGTTGCTGACCTTGTTGCCGACCAGCCTGATGGCGCTGGTGCTGGGTGGCTATTTCACCTGGATGCAGCAGTCCGACTTGCAGAGCCAATTGATGCAGCGCGGCGAAATGATCGCCGAACAACTGGCCCCGCTGGTCGCGCCCGCCATGGGCCACGGCAACAATGAGTTGCTCGAGCGCATCGCCACGCAATCCCTTGAACAACCCGATGTGCGCGCGGTGACGTTCCTAGCGCCGGATCGCTCACCGCTGGCCCACGCCGGCCCGACCATGCTCAATCAAGCGCCGAGCGGTGACAGCGCGCAACTGCAACGACGCAGCGGCAATGATGCGACGCGTTACCTGATGCCGGTGTTCGGCAAGCATCGCAACCTCGCCGGCGAACTGATCCCGGCAGAGTCCGATCGCCTGCTCGGCTGGGTCGAACTGGAGCTGTCGCACAACGGCATGCTGCTGCGCGGATATCGCAGCCTGTTCGCCAGCCTTCTATTAATTGTCGCCGGTCTGGCCGGTGCCGCGCTGCTGGCGCTGCGCATGGGCCGCACCATCAACCGTCCGCTGGGCCAGATCAAACAGGCCGTCGCGCAACTCAAGGACGGTCATCTGGAAACCCGCCTGCCGCCGCTCGGCAGTCAGGAACTGGATGAACTCGCTTCCGGCATCAATCGCATGGCCGGCACCCTGCAGAATGCCCGCGAAGAGTTGCAGCACAGCGTCGATCAGGCCACCGAAGACGTGCGCCAGAATCTGGAAACCATCGAGATCCAGAACATCGAACTGGATCTGGCGCGCAAAGAAGCGCTGGAGGCGAGCCGGATCAAATCCGAATTCCTCGCCAACATGAGCCACGAGATCCGCACGCCACTCAACGGCATTCTCGGCTTCACGCATCTGTTGCAGAAAAGCGAACTGACCCCGCGTCAGCTCGATTATCTGGGCACCATCGAAAAATCCGCCGACAGCCTGCTGGGGATCATCAACGAGATCCTCGACTTCTCGAAAATCGAGGCCGGCAAACTGGTGCTCGACCATATTCCATTCAACCTGCGCGACCTGTTGCAGGACACCCTGACCATCCTCGCCCCAGCCGCGCACGCCAAGCAATTGGAGCTGGTCAGTCTGGTGTATCGCGACACGCCGCTGTCGCTGGTCGGCGATCCGCTGCGCCTCAAGCAGATCCTCACCAATCTGGTCAGCAACGCGATCAAGTTCACCCGCGAAGGCACCATCGTCGCCCGCGCCATGCTCGAAGAAGAGCACGAAGATAGCGTGCAACTGCGCATCAGCATTCAGGACACCGGCATCGGCCTGTCGAATCAGGACGTGCGCGCACTGTTTCAGGCGTTCAGCCAGGCCGACAATTCGTTGTCGCGCCAGCCCGGCGGCACCGGGTTGGGGCTGGTGATTTCCAAACGCTTGATCGAGCAGATGGGCGGCGAAATCGGCGTCGACAGCACGCCGGGCGAGGGTTCGGAATTCTGGATCAGCCTGAGCCTGCCAAAAACCCGCGACGACGCCGAAGACCTGCCCGCCGCGCCGCTGCTCGGGCGCCGCGTGGCGGTGCTGGAAAATCACGAACTGGCGCGTCAGGCCTTGCAGCATCAACTGGAAGATTGCGGCCTCGACGTCACACCGTTCAATACCCTCGAAACCTTGACCAATGGCGTCACCGGCGCGCATCAGACCGATCAGGCGATTGATCTGGCGGTCATCGGCATCACCAGCAACGACATGCTGCCGGAGCGTTTGAACCAGCACATCTGGGATCTCGAACACCTCGGCTGCAAAGTACTGGTGCTGTGCCCGACCACCGAGCAGACGCTGTTCCATCTGTCGGTGCCCAACCCGCACAGCCAGTTGCAGGCGAAACCGGCCTGCACGCGCAAGTTGCGCCGGGCCTTGTCCGATCTGGTCAATCCGCGCCAAATGCGCAGCGAGCCCGGCGAGCCGTTGTCGAGTCGCGCACCGCGTGTGCTGTGCGTCGACGACAACCCGGCAAACCTGTTGCTGGTGCAGACCTTGCTCGAAGACATGGGCGCCAAAGTCCTCGCGGTCGAGAGCGGTTACGCCGCTGTCAAAGCCGTGCAAACGGAATCCTTCGATCTGGTGCTGATGGACGTGCAGATGCCCGGCATGGACGGGCGCCAGAGCACCGAAACCATTCGCCAGTGGGAAAGCGAGCGGCATTGCACGCCGCTGCCAATCGTCGCCCTCACCGCCCACGCGATGGCCAACGAAAAACGCGCGCTGCTGCAAAGCGGCATGGACGATTACCTGACCAAACCGATCAGCGAGCGGCAACTGGCGCAGGTGGTGTTGAAGTGGACCGGTCTGGCGTTGCGCAATCAGGCGCCGGATCGACTCAGCGACAGCGCTGCACTCAACCATGAATTGCCGGTGCTCGATCACGACGAAGGTTTGCGCCTGGCCGCCGGCAAAGCCGATCTGGCGGCGGACATGCTGGCGATGCTGCTGGCCTCGCTTGAAGCCGACCGCGAAGCGATTCGCACGGCCCGCGACAGCCACGATCAAAACGCTTTGCTCGAGCGCGTGCATCGCCTGCATGGCGCCACCCGTTACTGCGGCGTGCCGCAATTGCGCGCGGCCTGCCAGCGCAGCGAAACCCTGCTCAAGCAAGACGACCCCAAGGCCTCGGCAGCGCTGGATGAACTGGAACGCTCGATCAATCGCCTGGCCACCCAAGCGAAGATCAGCGCCTGACCCAGCGCAACACCGCTTACCGCTGTTGCCGCTAAAGTGCTCGCGGGTGTTTCAACCCGCGTCGATGCTCCAGGAGGATTTCATGCGCACGATCGTTTTCAGCAGTCAGACCTACGACCGCGACAGCTTCCTCGCCGCCGACTGCCCGGCGGATCTCGAACTTCATTTTCAACCGGCCCGGCTCAGCCTCGACACAGCGGCCCTCGCCGACCAACACGAAGTGGTTTGCGCGTTTATCAATGACGATCTCAGTGCTCCGGTGCTGGAACGCCTCGCCGCTGGCGGCACGCGGCTGATTGCCTTGCGTTCGGCGGGTTACAACCATGTCGATCTGCCTGCCGCCAAGCGTTTAGGACTGGCGGTCGTGCGTGTTCCCGCGTATTCGCCGCATGCTGTCGCTGAACATGCGGTGGCACTGATTCTCGCCCTCAACCGTCGTCTGCACCGCGCCTACAACCGCACCCGCGAAGGCGATTTCACCCTGCACGGTCTGACCGGGTTTGATCTGGTCGGCAAAACGGTGGGCATCGTCGGCACCGGGCAGATCGGTGCGACCTTCGCGAAAATCATGCATGGTTTCGGCTGCAAGTTGCTCGCTTACGACCCGTATCCAAACCCGGACGTTGTCGCTTTGGGCGCGCGTTATCTGAGCTTGCCGGAGCTGCTCGCGCAGTCGCGAATCATCAGCCTGCACTGCCCCCTCAATGAGCAGAGCAAACACCTGATCAACCGCGAGTCACTGGCGCACATGCAGGCCGGCGCGATGCTGATCAACACCGGGCGCGGCGGATTGGTCGACACGCCAGCGCTGATCGACGCACTGAAGGACGGGCAACTCGGTTATCTGGGGCTGGATGTCTACGAAGAAGAGGCGCAGCTGTTTTTCGAGGATCGCTCGGACTTGCCGTTGCAGGACGATGTGCTGGCGCGGTTGCTGACCTTTCCTAACGTGATCATCACCGCGCATCAGGCGTTTCTCACGCGCGAGGCACTGGGCGCGATCGCGGCAACCACGCTGCACAACATCGCGACCTGGGCGGCGGGTGCGCCGCAGAACCAGGTCGAGGGCTGACCGTTATTTCGGCGACAGCGACGACGCCAGAATCAGCAGGGCCAGCCAGCCGAAGCCGAACAGCCGTTGTTTCGCCGAGTGCCCGTTGCGCAGCAGGAACCAGACAAACACCATCGGCAGCAGGAAGATCATGATCTTCAGCCAGCCTTCGACCGGGCGGCTGCCATCGGAATTGATCTGCGGTTGAACCGGTTGCGCCGCTTGCTGACGACGACGGCGCCCTGCTGCGGCGGGCATCACTTTGGGTAGCGGCTCAGCGGCGGGCGGGACAACGGCCTCCGGCACAGCCTTGTTGCGCGGCAGGCTGCCGAAAGAAATCGTCGAGGCCTTCGTGGGGGCAGCGGCGGCCTGCGCTTGCACATGCGCCGCTTGCTCGGCCATCGGAGCCCCGCAATGAATGCACACCAAGGCTTCGGAACTGATGTTCCGCTTGCATTCATAACATTCGATCAGCGCCATGTTCCGTTCCTTCAGAGTCGAGGGCGGCAGTTTGCCATGGGTGCGGGTCGATTTGAACCGGATCGAAGGTCGCACGCGCGCATCATCCTGCAATCGAGCCCGTGCTAGCATGTCGCGCATATTTGGAGGACCCATGGTCGAACACGATTTCCGCTACACGCTGATGAACCCGCAACACACCCTCACCGAATGCCGCGCCCTCGTTCCGGGCCGCTATCAGGTCACCGGCAACGGTGGTTCGATTCGCATCGGTGACGCGCTGTTGGTCACCCTCAAAGGCAGCAAGGATTTGTCCATGCGCCTGACCGTCGAAACCGTCCGCCACCTGATCAATCCGCCGGGCCAATGGACTGCGATGACCACCGGCCCGGTGTTCGGCGAACTGGCGATCCACACTTGGCAAGTCAACTGCGACAGCTGCGCCAAAGAGCTGAGCTTTGAATTCGCCGTGGACGCCAAGCTTGGCAAAACCGCAGAGAAACCGGCCGCCACCGCGCGGATTGCCGAGCTGGGCTGGAAAGCCGTTGGCGACAAGCACCTGTGCCCGAAATGCCAGGAGCCTGCGTGATGAAACGCTTTGCCCTGACCGCGTTGGTCGGTGTTGGTCTGGTGGGTTGCGCGGCTGAGCCTGTGCAACTGCAACAAAACCGCAGCTACATTCTGGAATGGATCGGTGAACGGCCATTGATGGATTACAGCCATCTGACCGTGACCCTCGGCGAGGATGGTCGCGCTTACGGCAACGGCGGCTGCAACCATTGGTTCGCGCCGTACACGCTGGAAGGCGACAAGCTGAGCTTCGGCAAAATCGGCAAGACCCGCAAACTGTGCGCGCCGGCGTTGATGGAGCAGGAGCAACGTTTCCTCGAGGCGCTGGAACATGTCGAGCGCTGGGACATCTCGCCGATCGAGCAGATGCGCTTCTGGCCGGCTGAAGGCAAGCCTTTGCGTTGGTGGCTGGAAGAGGGCTGATTGTTCAGCCGCAAAAAAGATCGCAGCCTTCGGCAGCTCCTACATGAGTCCGCGTACCCCCTGTAGGAGCTGCCGAAGGCTGCGATCTTTTGATCGTTCCCACACTCCGGCGTGGGAACGAGCCTGACCGGCAACAACCTATTTAGTAGCCTGCAACGCCTCCAGCTTCGCCATCACCCCCGCCGCCGTCTGCTCGCCCATCAGCTGTTCACGCACCTTGCCTTTGTTGTCGATGATGTACGTCACCGGCAGCGCTTCACTGCGCGGCACGTCGAACAACTCCGCCGGATCCTGCGCCAGCACGGTGAACTTGATACCGAGTTTTTCACTGGCCTCTTTCAGCTCCGCGCCCTGCACGTTGTCGAAGTTAACCCCGAACACGCCGACGTTCTTGCCCTTGAGCTCGTCAGCCAGATGATTGAGTTCCGGAATCTCCGTTCGGCACGGCCCGCACCATTCGGCCCAGTAGTTGAGCACAACCCATTGTTTGTCCAGACGCTCGGACGCGACTTTCTGCCCGTTCTGGTCGATGCCGTAGTCGTTGCCGCAGCCCCCCAGCATCAACGCCCCGATAATCGTCAATGCCGCTGCCAATCGCCGTGTCATGTCATGTTCCTTGTGAAAATTTAAACGCGCCTGCGACCCATCGCCTCTGACGGTTCTGGATTGCGCGCTGCACAGTTAGAATAGCCGCCACTTTACGCCAGAAGCGACCCGCCATGACCGATCTGACGCTTTATCACAATCCGCGCTGCTCGAAATCCCGCGGCGCGCTGGAACTTATCGAAGCCCGCGGCCTGAGCCCAAACGTCGTGCGTTACCTCGAAACCCCGCTGAATGCGGCGCAAATCAAGGCCCTGCTCGGCAAGCTCGGGATCAGCGCACGCCAGTTGCTGCGTACCGGGGAAGATGAATACAAAATGCTTCAACTGGCGGATGAAAGCCTCAGCGAAGCGCAATTGATTGACGCCATCGCCCAGCATCCGAAACTGATGGAGCGACCGATTCTTGAAGTCGGCGACAAAGCCGTGATCGGTCGTCCGCCGGAAAATGTGCTGGAGTTGCTGCCGTGAGCGCGCCGTACATTCTGGTGTTGTATTACAGCCGCAATGGCTCGACCAACGAGATGGCGCGGCAGATTGCTCGCGGTGTCGAGCAGGCTGGCCTCGAAGCGCGTTTGCGTACCGTGCCGGCGATCTCCACCGAGTGCGAAGCCGTTGCACCGAGCATTCCGGACGAAGGCGCGCTCTACGCCACGCTGGATGATCTGAAAAACTGCGCCGGCCTGGCCCTCGGTAGCCCGACGCGTTTCGGCAACATGGCCGCGCCGCTGAAATACTTCCTCGACGGCACCAGCAACCTGTGGCTGACCGGTGCTCTGGTTGGCAAACCGGCCGGCGTGTTCACCTCCACCGCCAGTTTGCACGGCGGTCAGGAAACCACGCTGCTGTCGATGATGCTGCCACTGCTGCACCACGGCATGCTCATCACCGGTCTGCCGTACAGCGAATCGGCGCTGCTGGAAACTCAGGGCGGCGGCACGCCTTACGGCGCCAGCCATCATGCTGGGGCGGACGGCAAAAAGGGTCTGGATCAGCACGAAGTCGCGCTATGCCGTGCGCTCGGCCATCGTCTGGCCAGGACTGCGCAGAAACTGGAGGGCTGACGATGGCGAAGAAGCCGAAAATCCTGCCCTCGGTCGAGTGGCTTGAGCCGCGCGTGAAAGCGATGCGGTTGGTCAGTCTGCTGAGCTTTTTTGCCTTGGCCGGGTTGCTCGCTGCGTACTATCTGATTTTCGCCGATCTGCACGGCGCGCGGCCGTGGGTGATTCTGCTGGTCGAACTGATCCCGTGGCTGGTTCTCGCCCCGGCGATGATCATGGGCAGCGCCCGTGGCCATTCGTGGATGTGTTTTGTGGTGAATCTGTATTTCATCAAAGGCGCACTGGCGGCGTATGACCCGAACCGGCAGTTGTTTGGTGTGCTGGAGATGCTCGCGAGTCTGGCGGTGTTCTGCTCGGCGCTGTTGTATGTGCGGTGGCGGTATCAGTTGAATCGCAAGTTGGCTGGCGAGGGAGAAATCTCCGTCGCCTGATGGAAAAAGATCGCAGCCTTCGGCAGCTCCTACATTTGGAATGCATTTCCCTGTAGGAGCTGCCGAAGGCTGCGATCTTTTAGCGATTCAATGGTTGACGGTATAAGCAAGCATCATCGAAATCTGGCTCATCGGCCGTCCGCCACTCTCTTCATGCCACTGATTGAAGACATTCTGCACAATCGCCAGATCACGCTGGCTGGTCGGCACTTTGTCGACGATCTTCTGCGCATTGAGCGCCGCGACCACGTCGTAGCTCGGCACAAAAGTATCCTTGCCGACCATGCGCAAAAACCGTGGCGCTGACAGCCCGCCGAGTTGATGGCCGTGCTTTTTCAGGTACGTCCACAGGCCGACGATATCGGTCACCGGCCAGTCGGCGATCAGTGCGCCGAAACTGCCCTTGTCCTTTTCCACATCGAGAATGAACTGCGCATTGCGCGGTACGCTTTTCAGCTTGCCGAGGTGGCGGATGATCCGCGCATCCTGCATCAGGCGCTCGAGGTGTTCGGCGCTCATCAGCACGACTTTTTCCGGATCGAACTTGAAGAACACTTCTTCGAAGGATGGCCACTTGGCGTCGACCAGACTGTGCTTGAGGCCGGCACGGAACACGCGCAGGGCCATGGTCGAAAGGTAGCGGTCGTCGCTGATTTTGCGCAGTTGTGCGGGAGTCTTGGGAACGGGCAGATGGGCTTCCAGTTCAGCCGCCGAACCGAAGCGGTTCAGACAGTATTCGTGCAGCCACTTGTAATCGCGCATGCCCTCTCCTGGTGAATTGAATAAAAAAACTAATGCGGGGCCCTGTGGTGAGGGGATTTATCCCCGATGGGGAGCGGAGCTCCCCAGAAAAGCTGGGGCTGCTGCGCAGCCCATCGGGGATAAATCCCCTCGCCACAAAAAGCGCGGCCACATAAAAATGGGGTTTACAGATTGACGACGTTCACGAAGCGCGAAGCCGCGGTCTCGTCGATCTTCAGGCTGGTGAAGTCGAACAGGTTGCGGTCGGCCAGTTGCGACGGGATGACATTCTGCAGACTGCGGAAGATGCTTTCCGTTCGACCGGGTGTCTTGCGTTCCCAGTCCAAGAGCATTTCCTTGACCACCTGACGCTGCAGGTTTTCCTGCGAACCGCAGAGGTTGCACGGGATGATCGGGAATTCTTTGAGGTCCGAATAGGCCTGAATGTCTTTTTCGTTGCAGTACGCCAGCGGACGGATCACCACGTTGCGGCCATCGTCGGCGCGCAGCTTCGGCGGCATGGCTTTCAACGAACCGTTGAAGAACATGTTGAGGAAGAACGTCTCGACGATGTCGTCGCGGTGATGACCGAGGGCCATCTTGGTCGCGCCGATTTCGTCAGCAAAGGTGTACAGCGTGCCGCGACGCAGACGTGAACACAGCGAGCAAGTGGTCTTGCCTTCCGGAATCAGTTCCTTGACCACCGAGTAGGTGTCTTTCTCGACGATGTGGTATTCGACGCCCAGTTCTTTCAGATAGGCCGGCAGCACGTGCTCGGGGAAGCCCGGCTGCTTTTGATCCATGTTCACCGCGACGATCTCGAACTTGATCGGTGCAACCTTCTGCAGGTGCAGCAGCACGTCGAGCATGGTGTAGCTGTCCTTGCCCCCGGACAGGCAGACCATGACCTTGTCGCCGTCTTCAATCATGTTGAAGTCAGCAACCGCTTCGCCGGCCAGGCGGCGCAGGCGCTTTTGCAGTTTGTTCTGGTTGACCGTAAGAGTGCCCATGACGCGAAATCCGTGAGGTGTGACGAAAGGCCGGCATTTTACGCAAAAACCTCGCGTGGGCGAAGCATACCGACCGGCCGCATTCTGAAATGCATATTCATGTAGGAGCTGCCGAAGGCTGCGATCTTTTGATTTTGATTTTTAAAACAAGATCAAAAGATCGCAGCCTTCGGCAGCTCCTACAGGATCGGAAGTTCGATCACTCAAGACTGTACGGCGATTAAGCCCCGTGTTTACAGCGCGATTTGCTCTAAGCCCCCAATACCTGTGCGGTTAAGTCCTTTCTATACTGCGACATAAGGTCGCACACATCCATGACCTGACTTTGCTCGGCCTCATTGGCCCGTAGGCGCTCCGTTGGGGGGCGATGGCAATAACAAGAGGAGTGACTGGCATGATCCATCACGTAGTGGGACTTTTTACCCACCCCGATCAGGAATGGAAGGAAATCCGTGGCGACCAAGAGGAAAGCATCAGCCACATGTACCTGACGCACACGCTGATTCTGGCGGCGATCCCCGCCATTTCGGCGTTTATCGGCACTACCCAGGTCGGCTGGGTGATCGGCAACCGCGCACCGGTGATGCTCACCGTTGAAAGCGCGATCTGGATGACCGTCATGTCGTACCTGGCGATGCTTGGCGGCGTCGCGGTCATGGGCGCATTCGTGCACTGGATGGCGCGTACGTACGACGCCAACCCGAGTCTGGCCCGTTGTGTCGCATTCGCCACTTACACCGCAACGCCGTTGTTTGTCGGCGGGCTGGCGGCGCTGTATCCGCATATGTGGCTGGGGATGATCGTCGGCACGGCGGCCATCTGTTACACGGTTTATCTGTTGTACGTGGGGCTGCCGACGTTCATGAATATTCCGTCGGACGAAGGTTTCCTGTTCTCAAGCTCGGTGCTGGCGGTGGGTCTGGTGGTGCTGGTCGCCATCATGGCGTTTACCGTGATCGTCTGGGGACTGGGCGTGGGGCCTGTCTACACCAACTAGCGAACGTCTTGTTCATAAAGGCCGCCGCGAGGCGGCCTTGTCGTTTGCCGGATGACCATTCGGCAGCTCGACGATTCGCAAGTCCCCAGGGTTGCGGCATACTCGACGTCTCTGGAGATCCATCAAGCATGCCCGAGCAACTCAATACCCGCGTCGAAGACTGTTACCAACTCGCTGAATCCTTTTTCAAACGTCACTTCCAACGCCCTGTCGTCAGTCTCAAGCTGCGCGGGCAAAAAGCCGGTGTCGCGCATTTGCACGAGAACCTGCTGCGCTTCAATCCGCAGCTGTACCGGGAAAACACCGAGCACTTCCTCAAACAAACCGTGGCCCACGAAGTTGCGCACCTGATCGCCCATCAGTTGTTTGGCGACCGCATTCAGCCGCACGGCGAGGAATGGCAACTGATCATGCGCGGGGTTTACGAACTGCCGCCGGATCGCTGCCACACCTACGCCATTAAACGTCGCAGCGTTACCCGCTACATCTACAAATGCCCGTGCGTGGACAGTGATTTTCCGTTCTCGGCGCAGCGGCATAGCCTGGTGCGGCAGGGGCGGCGGTATTTGTGTCGTAGTTGCCGGAATACGTTGGTGTTCAGTGGTGAGATGCGGGTGGAATAGTCAGATTTGTGTTGTCTGTTCTGGCCCCATCGCGAGCAGGCTCACTCCTACAGGTGAAATGCATTCCAATTGTAGGAGTGAGCCTGCTCGCGATGAGGCCGGCACAGGCACTAAAGAACGACTTTGACAGAGCGCAATTCTGCAATTCGCTCAGGACTAAACCCCAACTCCCCCAACACCTCATCCGTATGCTGCCCCAACACCGCCCCCACATGCCGTGGCGCCGGTAAATCCTCGGAAAACTTCAACGGACACGCCATCTGCGCCTGCGTCGTGCCATCCCCGCGCGGCACCTGCGTCACCAGTTCGCGCGCCTGCAACTGCGGATGCCGCACGGCCTCACTCAAATTCAACACCGGCTCGACACACGCATCGATCCCGGCAAACAGCTCGCACAGTTCAGCGAAGTCATGCCGTTCGAACTCGATCTTCAACGCCTCCTTCAGCGCCCGCTGCTGCTCAGGTTTCGGCGACAAGCCTTGCGCCGCCAACTCCGGCCGGCCCAGCGCCGTACACAGCTGCTGCATGAACGCCGGCTCCAGACTGCCAACCGACATCCAGCGCCCATCCCGCGAACGGTAATAGTCGTAAAAGCTGCCGCCATTGAGCATCTGGTCTTCCCAGCCCGGCTCTTCGCCGCAAGCGAGATAACCGGCGCCGGCCATGGCATTCAGGCTGAATGCGCAATCGGTCATGCTCACGTCCAGATGGGTACCCTGCCCCGTTTGCTGACGCGCAATCACCGCTGCGAGTAAACCGATCACCCCGTGCAACGAACCCCCGGCGACATCCGCCACTTGCATACCCAACGGCAACGGCCCGCTGTCGGCGCGACCGGTGTAGCTGGAGAGCCCGGCGAGGGCGAGATAGTTGATGTCATGCCCGGCGCGATCCTTGTACGGGCCGGTCTGGCCGTAACCGGTGATCGACACATAGATCAGCTTGGGATTGATCGCCTTCAGTGCTTCGTATCCGAGACCCAAACGCTCCATCACGCCGGGGCGAAACTGTTCCAAAACGATGTCGTGATCCGCCAGCAACTGCTTGATCACCTCGAACGCTTCGGGCTGCTTGAGATCCAGCGCCAGGCTGCGCTTATTGCGATTGAGATAGGCGTGACTGGCAGACATCCCGCCATCGTGCGGCGGTAATACGCGCAGCAGATCCATGCGCGTCGGCGATTCGATACGCAGCACCTCGGCGCCCATGTCCGCCAGCAACAGCGACGCGAACGGCCCCGGCAACAGCGTGGAGAAATCGAGGATTTTCAGTGAGGCCAGCGGTGCAGACATGGGGGAACTCCTTGGGCGATGCACTCAGCCTAGGCAGCCATTGCCGAAGCAGCAATCACCGGATATGTCAGCGGGTGTGACCGTTACGCTCAAATCGCAGGCAATAAAAAACCTGCCAAAGCAGGTTTTTCAGTCCATCTGTGGCGAGGGAGCTTGCTCCCGCTGGGTCGCGTAGCGGCCCCCCGTTCTAAATACAAAAGCCGGGGCCTGCTGCGCAGTCCAGCGGGAGCAAGCTCCCTCGCCACAGTTAAGCCCCTTACTACAAGGTGTTACTTGACGCTGCTCGGGGCCGGGCCTTCAGCCACACCCAGATCATCTTCAGGGCGGGTATCAGCGATACCGCGACCGCCCGAGGCCAGCTCGGATTGCAGTACGTCGGTGTCCAGCTCTTTCACCCACTTGGCGACCACGATGGTCGCAACGGCGTTGCCCACCAGGTTGGTCAGTGCGCGTGCTTCGGACATGAAGCGGTCGATACCGAGGATCAGCGCCAGACCGGCCACCGGCAGGTGACCTACTGCCGACAAGGTCGCGGCCAGCACGATGAAGCCCGAACCGGTCACACCGGCTGCGCCTTTGGAGGACAGCAGCAACACCACCAGCAGAGTGATCTGGTGCGTGATGTCCATGTGCGTGTCGGTTGCCTGAGCAATGAACACCGCAGCCATGGTCAGGTAGATCGCGGTGCCGTCGAGGTTGAACGAGTAACCGGTCGGGATCACCAGACCCACTACCGATTTCTTCGCGCCCAGACGCTCCATCTTGATCAGCATGCGCGGCAGTACCGATTCCGACGACGAAGTGCCGAGTACGATCAGCAGCTCTTCACGGATGTAACGGATCATCTTCAGCACGCTGAAACCGTGCATGCGGGCGATACCGCCAAGCACGATCAACACGAACAGCAGGCAAGTGATGTAGAAGCAGATCATCAGTTGACCCAGCTGCACCAGCGAACCCACGCCGTAAGCGCCGATGGTGAAGGCCATGGCACCGAAGGCACCGATTGGCGCGAGCTTCATGATCATGTTGATGATGTTGAACATCACGTGGGCGAAGCGATCGATGAAGTCGAGGATCGGACGGCCGTAGTCACCTAGGCGATGCAGGGCGAAGCCGAAGATCACCGAGAACATCAGCACTTGCAGGATGTCACCGGTGGCGAACGCGCCGACGATGGTGGTCGGGATCACGTTGAGGAGGAAGCCGACAACGCTTTGGTCAGCGCCCGCCGCGACATAGGAAGCGACTTTCGAAGCGTCGAGGGTGGCAACGTCGATGTGCATGCCGTTGCCCGGCTGCACGATGTTGACCACAACCAGACCAACCAGCAGAGCGATGGTCGAAACGATTTCGAAGTACAGAAGCGCGTAACCACCGGTCTTGCCGACCGATTTCATGCTTTGCATGCCAGCGATGCCGCTGACCACGGTGCAGAAGATGATTGGAGCGATGATCATTTTGATCAGTTTGATGAACCCGTCACCCAGCGGCTTTACCGCCACGCCGAACTGCGGGTAGTAATGACCTAGCGCGATACCGATGATGATCGCGATGATCACCTGGAAATACAGGGATTTGTACAGTGGCTGACGAGTCGTCATTGCAAGTTTCCTCAAGAGCCCCGCGTGCAACATCCATCTGTTACGCCGCGAAACCTGAATTGCGAACCCTCCTGCACTGGAGGGATTTGTTGTTGGAGCGGCGTTTTCCGGGCGGGATAAACGCACGCTTCTGTCGCTCTTATCGCAAACGCCGTGCCACTTTGGTGCATTTCCCGGCAAGCCGTTTGACATCAAGGGCTGCAGGTCTTTTTAGTGTCAACGTGCGGTGACTTGAGTGTGGCGGATTTCCGCCAACTCGCCGCTTGTCGTCCTACAATTTGGCGGAAATCCGCCTTGTTGCTCGCATCACCCCCGGCTACCATCCGGCGCCTGAGGAAGGATTTGTCGCTTATGCGCGAACGCACCATCGCCAGTCATTTCGCCCGTGCCGCCCTCGGTGGCGCACGCCGCCTGGGTTTCGACTATTCGAGCCTTTTGCTGCAACTGGGCATCAGCCCGGAATTGCTCGACGAACCTCGCGCGCGCATCGCCCCGGAACAGTTCACTCAGTTGATCCAGGGCCTGTGGCTGGCGCTGGACGACGAATACCTCGGTTTCGGCAACGCACCGAGCAAGCCCGGCAGCTTCGCGATGATGTGCCACGCCTCGATTCATTGCCGCAATCTGGAGAAGGCTCTGCAACGCGGCTTATTGTTTTATAGCCTATTCCCGCAAGGCCCGCGCCTGACCCTGAGCCGCGAAGACGAATGGGTACGTTTGAGCCTCGCCGATGCGCAATTGTGGGATCCGGATCACTTTCTCACCGAGAGCCTGCTGGTGATCTGGCATCGCCTCGGCAGTTGGCTGATTGGCCAGCGCATCCGGCTGGAACAGGTGACATTCAGCTATCCGCGCCCCGAACACGGCGCGGAATACGATTTGCTGTTTCCCTGTCCGATGACGTTTGCCAGCGATCAGAGCAGCCTGCTGTTTCACAGCCGCTACCTGCACATGCCGTTGTTGCAGGACGAACGCACGCTCAAACACTTCCTCGAACGCTCCCCCGCTGACTTGCTGTCGCGCCCGGATGACGGTGACAGCCTGAGCAGTCGGCTACGCCGCTTGCTCAGCCGCGACAGCGCGAATTGGCCGGATCTGGAAGCGGTGGCCGCGCAGATGCACATCAGCCCGCAGACGTTGCGCCGGCATTTGCGTGAGGAAGGCACGAGTTTTCAGGAGCTGAAGGATCAGCTGCGGCGGGATATCGCCATCTACCATTTAGGGCGCGCGGATTTGTCGTTGCAGCAGATTGCCGAGCAGTTGGGGTTTTCAGAGCCGTCGGCGTTTCACCGGGCGTTCAAGAAATGGACGGGGCTGACGCCGGGGGCTTATCGGGCGCAGGAACAGTGAGGCACCACATCAAAAGCCCCTCACCCTAACCCTCTCCCGGAGGGAGAGGGGACTGATTGGGGGATGCTCGAAATCTCCGCCGACCTGAAACTTCACTGTTGAATCCATATTCAACGCAAATCACTCAGGTCGACCATTTTCCACAGACACTTAGGTCAGTCCCCTCTACCTCTGGGAGAGGGGACTGATTGGGGGATGCTCGAAATCTCCGCCGACCTGATACTTCGCTGTTGAATCCATAATCGACTGGCTATTTCAGGTCGATGGATAACGCCAGACACCTCGGTCAGTCCCCTCTACCTCTGGGAGAGGGTTAGGGTGAGGGCAGCTCCCAATCACACCGCCGGAAAATGAATCCTGAACGCCGCCCCACCCATCGGTGAATCCCCCAGCGTCAGCTTGGCGCTGTAACTCTCGATGATGTCCTTGACCACCGCCAAGCCGATCCCCTGCCCCGGATGCTGGGCATCCAACCGTTCGCCGCGCTCGAGAATCCGCGCGCGCTGATCCGGCGGTACGCCCGGGCCGTCGTCTTCGATACACAGTTCAACCCCGGCGTGATTTTCACGCACGCTGATGCGCACTTCGCCCAAACACAGGCGATAAGCGTTTTCCAGCAGGTTGCCCATCATCTCCAGCAAGGCGCCCTGCTCGATCGGCACGTAACAATGCTCCGGCAGATCAAACGCCACGCGCACATGTTTGTCGCGATAGACCTTGTCCAGCGTGTCGCAAAGGCTTTTCAGCACCGGTTGCAAGCGCACCTGATGGCGCACCAGGCCGCTTTTGCGCAGGCTTGCGCGTTGCAGTTGGTAGCCGATCTGCTGGCTCATGCGTTCGATCTGCGATTGCAGCACCCAGGCCTGATCGCGATCTTCCGGGCGTTGGGCCATGTCTTCGCTGACGCCTTGCAACACCGTCAGCGGGGTTTTCAGGCTGTGAGCCAGATCATCGAGGGAATCACGGTAACGGCTGCGCTGCTGGCGTTCGCTGTGCAGCAAGCGGTTGAGCGAGCCAGTCAGGCGCAGCAGTTCGCGCGGGTGTTGTTCGGTGAGGCTTTCGCGGGTGCCGCCTTCGATTTCGTCGAGTTCCTGACTGAGTCGGCGCAAAGCTTTTAAGCCCCAGGTCAGGCCGATCCACAACAGCGCCAGCAACACCAGCAAGGCTGCGCCGAAACCGAGGTAGAGGTTTTCGCGCAAGCCTTCGAGGGTGACTTCGTATTCGCGCACCGGTTGCAGTGCGACGATGCTGAACGCCGCGCTTTTGCCGCCGAGCAGTTTCACTTCCACGTCATAGACGAAGAATTCCTGACCGTTGGCCTCACGAATCCGCGCGAACTCGTTGCCGAGGCCGTCGTAGCGCGGTTTGTAGTTGATCTGTTCTTCCTGGGTGGCTTTCGAGCGCCAGACCAAGTGCCCTTCGCGGTCGTAGATGTAACCGAGCAGACGGAAATCGGTAAGGTTGAAGCGCTCGTCCGGCAACTGATTCGGCATCACCAGCCGACCGTTTTCAATGCGTGCGGCAGAGATCAGCGTGGTGACGTCCGAGGCCAGCCGTTGTTCGATCGAGTCCTGCAACGCGAGGCTGAACGCGCCCTGCATCGCCGGGAGCAAGGCGAGCATGAACAACACCGCCAATGTGGTGGCGGCGAGCATCAGGCGGACGCGAAGCGAACGAATCAAGTGCAGCGCTCATTGAACAGGTAGCCGAGGCCACGCACGGTGTCGATCGGTTTGAACCCGGCCGGGCCTTCGAGCTTGCGGCGCAGGCGGCCGACCAGCACTTCGATCACGTTCGGATCGCGCTCGTCGTCGTCCGGGTAGAGCTGCTCCATCAAGCGATCCTTGGGCACCACTTGCTGGTGATGGCGCATGAGGTATTCGAGGATGCGGTACTCGTAGGCGGTCAGCGCCAGCGGTTGTTCGTCGAGGGTCGCCTGTTTGCGATTGAGGTCAAGCAGCAGCGGCCCGGCGACGATGGTCGACTGGGTGAAGCCGCTGGAGCGGCGCAGCAAGGCATTCAGGCGCGCGTCGAGTTCTTCGAACTGGAACGGCTTGACCACGTAATCGTCGGCACCGGCGGCGAGGCCTTCGACCTTGTCCTGCCAGTTGCCGCGCGCGGTGAGGATCAGGATCGGAAAGGTCTTGCCGCCCGAGCGCAACTGGCGGATCAGGTCGAGGCCGTTCATGCCCGGCAAGCCGAGATCGATCACCGCCAGATCAAAGTTGAACTGCCCGGTCTGGTACAGCGCCTCTTCGGCATTGGCCACGGACTCGACCACGTGACCGCTCTCCGTGAGGCGGGTTTGCAGGTGATGGCGCAACAGCGCCTCATCTTCGACGACCAACAGTTTCATAACGCTCTCCCGGGTAAATCCAGAATCTCCAAAAACACACCTGTAGGAGCAAAGCTTGCTCGCGAAAGCGGTGAATCAGTCAATTACAAGTCGACTGATCCGGCGCCATCGCGAGCAAGCTTTGCTCCTACAATGATTTCGCTGTCGTCCTCAGAAGTTGTAGTTGGCCGACAGGTAAGTCTGCGCGCTGCTGTTCAGATCCAGCGAGCCTTGTTTGCTGCCGCCGCTTTCTTTCATTTCGGTGCTGGCGTTGCTCATCAGGTAACGATAACCGAGTTCCACCGAAGTGTTCTGGGTCACTTGCTGCAACACACCCAACTGGCCGCCGACCGCATAACCGATGTCACTGTCGCGGCTGTAGCCTGGCGAATCCTGAGTCAGTTTAGTCAGACCCGCCGTGGCACCGCCGAACAACTTGGTGCTGCCGCCCACCGGGTAGAACAGATCGTAGCTGCCGAGCAGATTTTCCTGACGCAGTTTAATGCCATTGTGCGAGCCCGACACGTTGTCGTAGGTGGCGTAGTAGCGACCCTGGCTGTTTTGCTGACCGAGGCGCACACCGTAGGTGTTGTTGCCATCGATGGCGCCGGTGGCGTTCGGGTGACCGAGGTTGTCGTTCAGCGCGTTGGACTTGTCGATCTTGTCACTGGTCTGGCCGAAGGACAGGCCGGCGAAATTGGTGGTGTCGTCGGCATTGGCCGCGAGGCTGGAGCCCAACAGGGTAAATGCCAGCAGCAGTTTGTTTAGACGAGTCATGGGTATTTCCTCTTTCACAGTGCTGTTTGGGTATGGCGCAAGGTTACTGACCAGCCCCTGTACCGCCCCTGAACCGTCTCTGAACCTGACCTGAACCAAATCGACTAGGCTGTTTTGACCACTTTCGATAAAGAGACCCCGACCATGCGCCTGTTCCTCGCCCTCACTTTGCTGGCGGTCAGCAGCCTGACTCAGGCAGCGATCAAGACCGAAGAAATTCCCTACCAGAGCGCCGACGGCACTAAGTTGATCGGCTATTACGCCTATGACGACGCTATAAAAGGCGCACGCCCCGGTGTGGTCGTGGTGCACGAGTGGTGGGGCCTGAACGATTACGCCAAACGCCGAGCGCGTGATCTCGCCGAGCTTGGCTACAGCGCGCTGGCGATTGATATGTACGGTGAAGGCAAGAACACCGAGCACCCGAAGGATGCAATTGCGTTCATGCAGGCGGCGAGCAAGGATGCGGCGGCTTCGAGCAAACGCTTCGAAGCCGGGCTGGATTTGCTGAAGAAGCAGCCACAGACCGACGTGAACAAACTCGCGGCCATCGGTTATTGCTTCGGCGGTGGCGTGGTGCTGAACGCGGCGCGTCAGGGTGAGCCGTTGTTGGGCGTGGTGAGTTTCCACGGTGCGTTGGCGACCAATACGCCGGCGACGCCCGGCAGTGTGAAGGCGAAAATTCTGGTGGAGCATGGCGCGCTGGACAGCATGGTCACGCCGAACAATGTCATCGCCTTCAAGTCGGAAATGGACAAGGCCGGGGCCAACTACAAGTTCGTCACGCTTGAGGGCGCCAAGCATGGTTTTACCAATCCGGATGCGGATCGTTTGAGCCATGGCGAACATGGTGGGCCGGATATTGGTTACAACAAGGCGGCGGATGAAAAATCCTGGGCGGACATGAAAGCGTTCTTCCAGAAAATCTTCAGCTAACCGTCCCCGACCCTGATCGTTCCCACGCTCTGCGTGGGAATGCAGCCCGGGACGCTCTGCGCCCCAACGCGGACGCAGAGCGTCTATTGAGACATTCCCACGCAGAGCGTGGGAACGATCAAGAGACACCGCTGCGCGGCATTCGCGAGCAAGCTCGCTCCCACAGGGGATCTACTAGGCGGCAGAGATCCAGTGTGGGAGCGAGCTTGCTCGCGAAAGCTTCACCGCCGATCTCGACCTTGTCTCGACGAACCGGCAAAATGCCTGCCATGAACCTCACCCTCCCCGCCTGCTGCACCCCGCTCGATGCCGATTGGCCGTTGCCCTCGGTGCTGGCCGATACCGTGCTGCTCAGTACTCACTTCGATCCGGCGCAACTGCTCGGCGATGACTTTCGTCGCAGCGCCATCGAGCCGCCGCCGAGCATTCAGCGTTCGGTGGCCAAGCGTCAGGCTGAATTTCTCGCGGGTCGGATCTGCGCTCGGGCGGCGTTGCAGCAACTCGAAGGTTCCAGCGTGGTTCCGCCGATTGGCGAAGATCGCGCACCCGTTTGGCCGGCGCATATCTGCGGCTCGATCACCCACAGCACCGGGCGCGCGGCGGCGATTGTTGCCAATAAGCAGCACTGGCGCGGCTTGGGCATGGATCTGGAAAACCTGCTCAACGCCGAACGCGCCGAACGTCTCGCCGGGGAAATCCTCACGCCGGCGGAAATGCAGCGCATGGCGGCAGGCTCGCGGGATCAGTTGGCGTTGTGGGTGACGCTGACGTTTTCGGTGAAGGAGAGTTTGTTCAAAGCGCTGTATCCGATTGTGCAGAAGCGCTTTTATTTCGAGCATGCGGAAGTGCTGGAATGGACTGAGGCGGGCGAGGTTCGGTTGCGGCTGCTGACGGATTTGTCTGCTGAATGGTGCAGCGGGACGGAGCTGGATGCGCAGTTTGGGGTGCGGGATGGGCAGTTGTTGAGTTTGGTCAGCATTAAGGCCTGAGGATTTGTAGGGTGGCCGCTGACCCCATCGCGAGCAGGCTCACTCCTACAGGGGAACGCATTCCAAATGTAGGAGTGAGCCTGCTCGCGATGGGGCCAGCAAAATCACTAAATTTCTCAACGTCGTTCCTGATTCCTCGGCCAACTCAAACTAAAACACGCCCCACCCAAACTCTTGCTCTTGCCAATCAACGCCCGGCCGTCGTGCCAGTGAATAATCCGCCGCACAATCGACAACCCCAGTCCATGCCCGCCCGACGCCCGCGTGCGGCTGTCATCCAGGCGCAGAAACGGCGTGAAGATTTTCTCCCAGGCAACTTCCGGCACACCCGGCCCGTCATCCTCAACGTCGACCCGGCAACGCAGTTGCCCGACCTGATAACTCACCGTCACGTTCGAGCGCGCATGGCGCATGGCGTTGCTCACCAGATTCTGCAACGCGCGGTGCAGATAACGCGGCTCAGCCTCGACCCAGGCATCGTCGTTGTCCGCAGCCGACAGACACAGACCGCGCTGCACCGTGACCTCGGCGCGCAACGGCGCCAATTCTTCAATGACCTGATTGACCAGCGCATCCAGATCAATCCGCTGGAAGGTCAGCGCCGGTGAGCCCTGCTCCAGTCGCGCGTAGGTGAGCATTTCATCGACCAGCTTATCGAGATCCTCGATGTCGTGATCCATGCCTTCGCGGTATTTTTCCAGCGCTTGCGGGGTGGTCGCCGAGCCGATCATTTCCAGACCGAAACGCAGACGCGCCACCGGCGTGCGCAGTTCGTGGGACACCGCGCGCACCAGTTCACGCTGAATCGCCAGCAGTTGCTGCAAGTGCTCAGCCATGCCATTAAACGCCGCCGCCAGCCGCCCCACCGAGTCGGCACCGCGCGCCGGCACGCGAGTTTCCAGACTGCCCTTGGCGATGCGCGTGGCCGCCGCTTCGAGACCGCGTAAACGCCGTTCGAGTTGGCGCACCAGCAAGTAAACGATCAAGCCGATCAGGCTCAGCCCGAGCGCGGCGATCAGCACCAGCCACTCCGGCGGATAGGGATTCATCTGGTACAGCGGGCCGATCTCCAGCACCCACGGCGTGCCGACCATGCCAGCGAACACACGGATCGAATCGCCGCCCTTGCCCAGCGCCATCACCGTGTCGCCTTCGGCCACGCGGCGGCTCTGGTCTTCGTCCATGTCGGCGTCATCCACCGTGACCAAACGCAAATCGAATCCGAAGCCCTTCTCTTCCTTTATCTGCGCCAGCCGTTTCGGTTGGTCGGCGACCGGCACGCGCACCAGCTCATCGGCGAGCAGGTAAATAGTCGCGCGGGCCAGTTGCTCGCTGATCTGCTGCACCTCGCCTACGAGCACAAGCTGCTCTTTGTCGCTGACCAGTCGATAGACCTTCGCCGCGTGCGGGCCGGTCTGCTCGACCAACGCTTGGCCGCGCTGCACGCGGGTGCGTTGGGTCAGGTCGAGATCGGTGTCAGTAAACTTCTTCAGCGCCAGCGGAATCCCCAGCAAACGCTCCCACACCAGCAATGCGCGATGGCGTTCGGTTTCGTTCATCGGTTGCAGGTTGCTGGCCATCAGCGAGAACGTGCCGTGGGCCAGACGCTCGCGGTACTGCTCGCTGCGCACTTGGTTGAGCAGGTTCAGCGCCAGCACGCCGAGCACCGCTACCAGAATGATCGCTGCGCACATGCCGCCGTAAATGCGCAGGAAGATCGAGTTCACAGCGGCAAGTCTACGCAGGCTTCAGGGACGAACAGGTAGCCTTTGCTGCGCACGGTTTTGATCAGGCGTGGATGGTCGGGGTCGTCGCCGATTTTCGGGCGAATGCGCGAGATGCGCACATCGATCGAGCGATCCTGGCCGTCGTAACCGATGCCGCGCAGGGCGGTGAAGATTTCTTCCCGCGAGAGAATGCGCCCGGCGTTGGAGACCAGCAGCCAGAGCAAATCGAATTCGGCGCTGGTCAATTCGATGCCGTTATCGCTGAGCCAGGCTTCGCGCAACGCGTTGTCGACCACCAGCGGGCCGAATTGCAGGCGACGGCTTTTTTCGCTGGTCGGTTCGGGTGAGTCACTGCGTCGCAGCAACGCCTGAATTCGCGCCAATAACAAACGCGGGCGCACCGGTTTGCACACGTAATCGTCGGCGCCAAGGTCGAGGCCCTGGATCTGGTCGGCATCATCGGTGCGCGCGGTGAGCATCAGGATCGGCCCGTCGTAACGGTCGCGGACTTTGCGGCAGATGCTCAGGCCATCTTCGCCGGGCAGCATCAGGTCGAGGATCACCAGATCCGGTTGCTCATTGATGATCCGCGCTGCGGCGAGCGCACCGTTGCCTTCAATTTCCACGCGCAGTCCATTGGCTTGCAGGTAGTCGCGCGTGAGTTCGGCCAGTCGCTGGTCATCCTCGACGATCAATACCTGCCAGGCTTGTTGCTCCACCGGTGACCTCTGCTTTCTATTGTTATTAATAAAGGAAGACGATTGCCCGAATCCAGACGATCCCCTGTAGGAGCTGTCGAGTGAAACGAGGCTGCGATCTTTTGATTTTGTTTTTATCAAGATCAAAAGATCGCAGCCTTCGGCAGCTCCTAAGGGGGATCTTCTCGTGCTTTTGTCGCGTTCACATGGCCCGATTGTATAAACGGCGTACAGCCAGAACACAAGTCGGTAAATGCGTTCGGACAAGGCGATTTTTTGTGGTAGGGTTCGCGCCCTTAAAAATCCGCTGAAGCGTTTTTCCCGGTGAGAAAACGGTGACAAACGGTCTAGCTCAGGAGGTTCGCGGCCTACACGAGAATTCCACCTTTCTTACACAATTTACGCACAGGTTTATCCACAGGTAGTACGTTGCAACACCCCTCGAAACGCATTATCTTGTAGCACGGCGCAAAAAAAACCCTACATATAGGGTTTTTGACTGAAAAGCCCAACCACATTTCAGACCTGAAACTCAAGCGATTTATTGCCGGTTTCCGGTTGAACCAAGCAAGTTTTCTGAAGACCAAACCGCACTTGCGGATGGCACCGTTTTTCAGGTCGGAAACGACCGAAACGGTACGGGTGTTGCAGTCATTACTGTCACCCGGGATGGAACCCGGCTCGAGCCTTGGCTCGCAGCCAAAAACTTCGGCAGGGACGCGGCGTCATTAGCCTTTTTCCTACTGGTCCGAAGTTGTTATGCCCGACGCCCGTCGGTTGTAGTGCTTCTGGCCAGAACGGTGGGCACCATGATGGTGCCCAAACAAACTAGAGAATGTGGAGATCACCCCCCATGCAAACCGACACAACTCGCGAGAACCCGCAGGGCACCTTGCCGCAGGCCGCTGATTCGAATTCGGATCTGGCAGCCACCGCGCCTGGCCAACTGCGCGTGATCAAGCGTAATGGCACTGTCGTTCCTTACACCGATGACAAGATCACCGTCGCTATCACCAAAGCGTTCCTCGCAGTTGAGGGCGGCACCATCCACATCGAAGAAATCCAGGACCAGGTTGAACTGGCCCTGATGCGTGCCGGCGAGCAGAAAGTGGCGCGCGACTACGTGATCTACCGTGACGGTCGTTCGAAAGAACGCGCGGCCCACGCCCCGACCGAAGAAGCGGTCAACGCTCACCCGTCGATCCGTATCACCCGCACTGACGGCAGCCTGGCGCCGCTGGACATGGGCCGCCTGAACACCATCGTCACCGAAGCGTGCGAAGGTCTGGAAGAAGTCGACGGCGACCTGATCCAGCGCGAAACCCTGAAAAACCTGTACGACGGCGTGGCCCTGACCGACGTCAACACCGCGCTGGTGATGACCGCCCGTACCCTGGTTGAACGCGAGCCGAACTACTCGTTCGTCACCGCCCGCCTGCTGATGGACACCTTGCGTGCCGAAGGCCTGGGTTTCCTCGGTGTCGCCGAAAGCGCTACTCACCACGAGATGGTCGACCTGTACGCCAAGGCGCTGCCGGCTTACATCGCCAAAGGTATCGAGTTCGAACTGCTGAACCCTGTGCTGGCCACCTTCGACCTGGAAAAACTGGGCAAGGCGATCAACCACGAGCGCGATCAGCAATTCACCTACCTGGGCCTGCAAACCCTGTACGACCGTTACTTCATCCACAAGGACGGTATCCGCTTCGAACTGCCGCAGATCTTCTTCATGCGCGTGGCCATGGGCCTGGTGATCGAAGAGAAGCAGAAAGAAGACCGTGCGATCGAGTTCTACAACCTGCTTTCGTCCTTCGACTACATGTCGTCGACGCCGACCCTGTTCAACGCCGGCACCCTGCGTCCACAGCTGTCGAGCTGCTACCTGACCACCGTGCCGGATGACCTGTCGGGTATCTACCACGCGATTCACGACAACGCCATGTTGTCGAAATTCGCTGGCGGCCTGGGCAACGACTGGACACCGGTGCGTGCACTGGGTTCGTACATCAAAGGCACCAACGGCAAGTCGCAAGGCGTGGTTCCGTTCCTGAAAGTCGTGAACGACACCGCCGTCGCCGTTAACCAGGGTGGCAAGCGCAAAGGCGCTGTCTGCGCTTACCTGGAAACCTGGCACATGGACATCGAGGAGTTCATCGAACTCCGCAAGAACACCGGTGATGATCGTCGTCGTACCCACGACATGAACACTGCCAACTGGATCCCTGACCTGTTCATGAAGCGCGTCTTCGACGACGGCAAGTGGACCCTGTTCTCGCCATCCGAAGTACCGGACCTGCACGACCTGACCGGTAAAGCCTTCGAAGAGCGCTACGAGTACTACGAAGCCCTGACCGAATACCCAGGCAAGGTTCGTCTGTTCAAGACCATCCAGGCCAAAGACCTGTGGCGCAAAATGCTGTCCATGCTGTTTGAAACCGGCCACCCATGGCTGACCTTCAAAGACCCGTGCAACCTGCGCAGCCCGCAGCAGCACGTCGGCGTGGTTCACAGCTCGAACCTGTGCACCGAAATCACCTTGAACACCAACAAGGACGAAATCGCCGTTTGCAACCTGGGCTCGATCAACCTGCCGAACCACATCGTCAACGGCAAGCTGGACACCGCCAAGCTGGAACGCACCGTGAACACCGCCGTTCGTATGCTCGATAACGTTATCGACATCAACTATTACTCGGTGCCACAAGCGAAGAACTCCAACTTCAAGCACCGTCCGGTCGGTCTGGGCATCATGGGCTTCCAGGACGCGCTGTACCTGCAGCACATCCCTTACGGTTCCGACGCTGCCGTCGAATTCGCCGACAAGTCGATGGAAGCGGTCAGCTACTACGCGATCCAGGCTTCCTGCGACCTGGCCGACGAGCGCGGTGCGTACGAGACGTTCCAGGGTTCGCTGTGGTCCAAAGGCATCCTGCCACTGGATTCGCAACAGATCCTGATCGAGCAACGTGGCCAGAAGTACATCGACGTTGACCTGAACGAATCCCTGGACTGGGCACCGGTTCGCGCCCGTGTACAGAAAGGCATTCGTAACTCCAACATCATGGCCATCGCACCGACCGCGACCATCGCCAACATCACTGGCGTCTCGCAGTCGATCGAACCGACTTATCAGAACCTCTATGT
>NZ_JBIVMX010000058.1:0-36501 GCF_044753305.1 Pseudomonas sp. NPDC088429
CGCCACCCCGCAGTTCCCGATCACTCCTCCACCGAGATCTACTACTACCTCTAGACTATTTCGCTACTCGACGCTCTTGATGCGTTCGACCAATGCTTCACCGGCGTCGATGTCTACACCGGCGTCCTTGTAGCTCAGGGAGGGTTGCTTGCTCATGATCCAGGCCTTTAGGGGAGGGGATTCAGGGGTAACGACCGAGTTCAGCGGGAACATCGAAATCGAGGGGGCGAGTGCCTCACGCGAGTTTCGAGGGGCCCGGCTGTTGCCGGTCTGCGAAGGCGCGCGATTTTATCAGGCTTGAGGGGCAGCGGCCATCCTCGCACCGACGGGCAGGGCCATTATCTCGGGAAATTTTTTGCAATTAAGGCGTATCACTGCCTGTATAAGGTGTGGCAATTAACCGTCTATCGTTATCACTACGTAAAAACTTACCGCCGCCGTGTGAATGTTTTGCGAAGGTGAAGGGTCACAGCCTTGCTTAACCGGTTCACGCGGCCTGTTCCAGCCGCTCCTGTCGACGGGAATTTTCCATGCTTTTTCGTAAATTGTTGGTTGTGGGTTGTTTGTCTGTGGTCAGCCTGGCGAGTCATGCCGAAAACCTCAAAGGTCTCTATCAAGTCAGTCAGCCGGTCACCAGCCAGGCGCCGGAGGAGCGTGATCGCGCCACTCAGGCCGCACTGGACACGTTGGTGTTGCGCCTGACCGGTGACCCGAAAGCTGCGCAAAATCCCGGGCTGGCGGATATTCGCAAGAATCCGCAGCAGATCATCACTCAGTTCGGCTTTGACGCCGGGCCGCCGGAGGTGCTCAAGGTCAACTTCGATCCGAACGCTACCGAGCAGGCCTTGCGCCGCGCCGGGCTGTCGATGTGGGGCGCCAGTCGGCCGTCGATCTTGAGCTGGTGGCTGAACGAGTCAGCGGACGGCACGTATCTGGTGGGTGATGGTCAATCGACTGCCGGGCCATTGCGTGTGGCGGCTCAGCATCGTGGTTTGCCGCTGCGTTTGCCGTTGGCGGATCTGAGTGAACAACTGGTCGCGACTGCGCCGGCGCTGGAGGGTACGGATCCGGGGCCGTTGCGCGGGGTTTCCGAACGCTACAACGCAGATGCCTTGCTGGCCGTGCATGCGCGCGAAGAAGGCGGGCAGTGGCAGGCGAAATGGCATTTGTGGCTGGGTGAGCAGAAAGAGGCCGGCACTGTGCAGGGCGCCGATCAGGCTGCCGTCGCCGATGCGGTGATGCTGGCGGTGGCTGAGCGTCTGGCGCCACGGTTCGTTGCCAAGCCTGGTGCGTCGGGGCAGCAGACTCTGGAAGTGCAGGGCATGAATCTTGAGCATTATGCGGCGCTGTTGCGGTTACTCGAACCGTTCGGCGTGCGTCTGCAGAGTGTCGATGGCGATCGCATCGTCTATCGGGTCAATGGCAGTGCCGACCAGATGCGCGCGCAGTTGTCGCTGGCGAAGTTGCAGGAATTGCCGGCCGACGCGCCTGCACCGGTCGCGCCGCCGCAGCCTGCGGTGGCAGGTGCGGCTCCGGTCGCGGCTCCGGCCCCGACACCGGCAGCACCGTCGTTACGGTTTCGCTGGTAAGTCTTTCCTTATATAGAAGCAGGAGTGGTTCATGGCCGATACGCGGCGTTGGTTCTGGCTCGGTGGGGTTGTCCTGCTTTGCGCGTTTGTATGGTTGCTGCACCCGATCCTCACGCCGTTTCTGGTGGCGCTGCTGCTCGCGTATCTGTTCGATCCGCTGGTGGATCGGCTGGAGAAGCTCGGGCTGTCGCGTACGTGGGGCGTGATCGCGGTGTTTGCTTTGTTCACCCTGATCGTCACCACGCTGTTGCTGGTGCTGGTACCGATGCTCGCCAAGCAGTTGCTGCGTTTGTACGAACTGGCGCCGCAAATGCTCGACTGGCTGCAACACACGGCGCTGCCGTGGGCGCAGGCGAAGCTTGGGCTGTCGGACGGCTTCTGGAAGTTCGACAAGGTCAAAGCGGCCATCAGCGAACACATGGGTCAGACCACCGACATCGTCAGTGTGGTGCTGAGTCAGGCCACGGCGTCGAGTCTGGCGTTGATCGGTCTGCTGGCGAATCTGGTGCTGATCCCGGTGGTGAGTTTCTACTTGCTGCGCGACTGGGACGTGATGATGGCCAAGATCCGCAGCCTGCTACCGCGTGATCGCGAAGAGCGCGTGGTAGCGCTGGCCGGCGAATGCCATGAGGTTCTGGGTGCGTTTGTGCGTGGTCAGTTACTGGTGATGCTCGCGCTGGGCGTGATCTATGCGGCGGGCCTGATGATCGTCGGCCTGGAGCTGGGGCTGTTGATCGGCCTGATCGCGGGTCTGGCGGCGATCGTGCCTTATATGGGCTTTGTGATTGGTATCGGTGCGGCGCTGATTGCCGGGTTGTTCCAGTTCGGTGGCGATCTGTACCCGATGGTCGGCATCGTCGCAGTGTTCATGGTCGGTCAGGCACTGGAAGGCATGGTGCTGACGCCATTGCTGGTCGGCGACCGCATCGGCCTGCACCCGGTGGCGGTGATCTTCGCGATTCTGGCCGGTGGCGAGCTGTTTGGTTTTACCGGTGTGCTGCTGGCGCTGCCGGTGGCAGCGGTGATCATGGTCTTGGTGCGCCATATGCACGATTTGTATAAAGACTCTGATATGTACAGCGGAGTGGATGAGCCGGAGCTGTAATCACGACGGACAGCCCGGCGGTGCGCCGGGTTGGCCCGTGTCATGCAGGTGATCGCGTCAGAGAAACTGTCATAAAACCAGTGTGTTAACGCAAACCTTTGATTTTGCTTGGGGTCTGCTGCATTGTGCGCTCCGCCTCACGGGTATAAACTTCGCAAACTTTACACAGAGGCCACTAACGGTTCCTTGAGAACTGTTCAGTCAGCATGAAACCGATTCAGCTGCCCCTAGGTGTGCGTCTGCGTGACGACGCCACCTTTATCAACTACTACCCAGGCGCCAATGCCGCTGCACTCGGCTATGTCGAGCGCCTATGCGAAGCCGACGCCGGCTGGACCGAAAGCCTGATTTATCTTTGGGGCAAGCACGGGGTAGGGCGTACGCATCTGTTGCAGGCTGCGTGTCTGCGCTTCGAACAGATGGGCGAACCGGCGGTGTACCTGCCGTTGGCCGAGTTGATGGATCGCGGTGTGGAAATCCTCGACAACCTTGAACAGTACGAACTGGTTTGCCTGGATGATTTGCAGGTGATTGCCGGCAAGGCTGACTGGGAAGAGGCGATGTTTCACCTGTTCAACCGCTTGCGTGACAGCGGTCGACGGTTGTTGATTGCGGCGGCTACCTCGCCACGTGAATTGCCGGTCAAACTGGCCGACCTCAAATCGCGCCTGACCCTGGCGCTGATTTTCCAGATGCGCCCCCTCTCCGATGAAGACAAGTTGCGTGCCCTGCAATTGCGCGCGTCACGGCGCGGTCTGCACCTGACCGATGAAGTCGGGCATTTCATTCTGACTCGCGGTACCCGCAGCATGAGCGCGTTGTTTGACCTGCTTGAACAGCTCGATCAGGCCTCGCTGCAAGCTCAGCGCAAGCTGACAATTCCCTTCCTTAAAGAAACTCTCGGTTGGTAGCCAGCCCTTTGTCTCTGCGGCTTTGAGCACGTTTCGGCATATTTCAGGCGTCAGAAAAAGCGCTTTCCTGCACCGGGTGCAGGCCGCGTAACGAGTGAAACGGGCTTAAGCGCTTAGATGTAAACGAGAAACCGAGAAGTCACAAAAAGATCGATTGAATTTGCAAATGAGGTTGATAGCGGGCATAGTCTCGGCTTCTTTACAACTATCAGCCACGGTCGTGCCCATGCTAAAGCGCTTCGCACCCCTCGTGCCTCTCGCACTCGTCACCCTGTTGTACGGTTGCGCTGCTCATTCTCCAGTTCAAGAGCAGCCTCAACAGGTTAAAAATTCTTCCACTGCTCAGTCTTCCGTTATTTATCAGGAAGAGCTGGCTACCGAAAAAGAACTCGCAGACTTCAGCGGCAGCAAGCCGTATGAATTGCCGGTTCTGGCCGACAGCATTCTCGAACGCGGCATGTCCCTGATCGGTACCCGTTACCGTTTCGGCGGTACCTCTGAAGCCGGTTTCGACTGCAGCGGTTTCATCGGTTACCTGTTCCGCGAAGAAGCCGGCATGAATCTGCCGCGCTCCACCCGCGAAATGATCAACGTAGACGCACCACTGGTCTCGCGTAGCGATCTGGAACCGGGCGATCTGCTGTTCTTCGCCACCAATGGTCGTCGCGGTCGTGTCAGTCACGCCGGGATCTACCTGGGCGACAACCAGTTCATTCACTCCAGCAGTCGTCGTAGCGGCGGTGTTCGCATCGACAACCTCGGTGACAGCTACTGGAGCAAGACCTTCATCGAAGCCAAGCGTGCACTCGCCATGGCCCCGACCGTGGTCACCGCTCGCAAGTAATTCCCCCCGTTGTCGCCGCGTTCGCGGCGACAAAACGGTTCCCGGCAAGGGAGTAGACCTATACTTTACAAGGTGAAGTTAAAGTCTTACTTGAAGTTTGCCGCGTAGCCGCTAGAATCCTGAATCTATATTGATGGCAAACCGCCTGCGTGCGTACGCAGGCGGTTTTGTTTTCTGCCCATTCGGCAGAATTAGCCGCAGCCAGATCAGGATGTTCTGCTTATGACCACGTCGGCCCGCCTCGTTTTGATCGTCTTCGCAGCGCTGCTCAGCGCTTGCGCCAGTCGCACACCGCCGCCTGCGCCGGTGGTTCGCGCCCCGATCGTGTTCGCCCCCTCGGAATCTTTCTCGCCTGCTGCTGAAGACGTGCTGTTTCGCGCGCTCGGCCTCGTTGGCACGCCGTATCGCTGGGGCGGCAATACGCCGGATTCAGGATTTGATTGCAGTGGCCTGATTGGTTTTGTTTATCGCGATGCGGCGGGTATCAACCTGCCACGCACCACGCGCGACCTGATCGTGATGCAGGCGCCGAATGTCGGTAAGGAAGGCTTGCAGACCGGTGATCTGATCTTCTTCGCCACCAATGGTGGTTCGCAGGTCAGTCATGCGGGGATTTACGTTGGCGAAGGGCGCTTCGTGCATGCGCCGGCCACGGGTGGGACGGTGAAGCTGGACAGCCTGTCGAAGGCGTATTGGCAGAAGGCTTATCTGAGCGCGAAGCGGGTGTTGCAGCCAGAGCATCTGGCGCGTAACCCGTAATCAGGCCAACACAAAACCCAATAATGTAGGAGTGAGCCTGCTCGCGATAACGTTCGTTCAGTCAAAGAAGATGTCGACTGATACGACGCTATCGCGAGCAGGCTCACTCCTACAGTTGTTTTAGGTCAGGCAAAAATTATTTGGTAGAAGACACTCGCCAAACCTTGTTGCCCACATCATCCGCCACCAGCAATCCACCTTGCTGATCGATCACCACGCCCACCGGGCGACCCAGCGCGTTCTCATCTTTGTCGAGAAAACCGGTCAACACATCCACCGGCGTTCCACTCGGCTTACCGCCGGTAAACGGCACAAAGATCACTTTATAGCCACTGTGCGGTTTGCGGTTCCACGAGCCGTGCTGGCCGATAAACGCGCCTTCCTTGAACTGCGCCGGCAAAGTGTTGCCTTCGGCGAAGGTCAGGCCCAAAGAAGCGGTGTGCGGGCCAACCGCGTAATCCGGGGCGATGGCTTTGGCCACCAGATCCAGATTCTGCGGATTCACCCGCACATCGACATGCTGGCCGTAATAACTGAACGGCCAGCCATAGAAACCGCCGTCCTTCACCGAGGTGATGTAGTCCGGCACCAGATCGCTGCCAATCTCGTCACGCTCATTCACCGCCGTCCACAGCGCGCCGCTGGTAGGCTCCCACGCCAAGCCATTGGGGTTGCGGATGCCTGAAGCGAAGATCCGGTGATTGCCGGTCGCGCGATCCACTTCCCAGATCGCCGCGCGGCCTTCTTCTTGATCCAGACCATTTTCGCCGACGTTGCTGTTCGAGCCGACGGTGACGTACAGCTTGCTGCCGTCTTTGCTGGCGATGACGTTTTTCGTCCAGTGATGGTTGAGCGTGCCGCCCGGCAAGTCAGTCACTTTGATCGGCTGCGTTTTGATCTCGGTCGCGCCGGGCTCGTAGTTGAAACGCAGTAAGCGATCGGTGTCGGCGACGTACAAATCATTGCCAACCAGTGTCATGCCAAACGGCGAATTGAGGTTCTGCAAAAACACCGTGCGCGTTTCGGCGACGCCATCATGGTCAGCGTCGCGCAGTAAAGTGATGCGATTCGGGCTCGGTACGCCGGCGCCGGCCTTGCCCATGACTTTCTTCATCACCCAGCCTTTAATGCCTTTGCTGTCGTCCGGTTTCGGCGGGGCGTTGGTTTCTGCCACCAGCACATCGCCGTTGGGCAGCACGTACATCCAGCGCGGATGATCGAGACCTTCGGCAAACGCTGCGACTTGCGTGCCGGCCACCGCTGTCGGTTTGCCGCCGTCAGGCCAGCCGACCGCTGGGGCGATGTTCACGGTGGGGATCAGGGTTTTGTTCGGTTCGGGCAGTTTCGGTGAAGGGCCGGTGCCGTCGGAGACTTGCAGGCTGGAGGTTTCACCACACGCGGCGAGCCCTCCGGCCAGAGCGATGACAAAAACGAGCTGGGGCTTGCGCATGACTGATCTTCCCTATGAATGCGTTCTTAATCATAGAGGAGGGCGCAAGCCCGATGGTTCAACCTCAGCCGCGAGCCTCTTTGAACAGCACGGCGATGCCGGGGTGATAGTTGCCGGCCTCGCTGCGCAATTTGCGGTAGGCGTACGGGAAATACCAGGCGACCGCGCAGGTATGTTCCTTTTGCAAGTCGTCGACCATGTCCTGCAGTTCTTCGGGGCTGGCACTCTGCTGGGCTTTTTGCGGGGCGACGAACAGACAGCCGAGCTTGAGATCGCTGGCGAAGCTGATGCGTTTGGCGTCGCTGGTGATGTCGAGAAGTGCTTGCGTGAGGTTGAGGTTGTTCACTCGCGGCCAGCGCTGCGTGGCCTGAAGGTAAGCGCGGTCTTCTGGCCCTGCGAGGAACAGATCGGCGCGGGCATTGCGCTCGCCGTCTTCGTTTTGCTTGCGCGTGGCGGTGTCGTTGAGGGTGACCAGTTCGGCCATCCACGCCGCCGCGGTCAGCAAGCCGAGATTGGCTTTCTCGTCATGCCAGTACGGCGTGTCACTGTCGCCGCGCACGGCGTTGTAACGGTCGATACAGTCAAACCAGCGTTCAAGCATCGGGCGCAGGAATTCCAGGCGCGGGTTGCTGATGATCATGCCTTGCATCGTCATCATCCTTATTCTTGTGAGTTGCTTTTATGGAAAAGCATGGCTCTTTGATATCATTTGTAACAGCCTTGCACAAGATTGCCGGCCGATAATTGATCAACGGCAGATAATCGTCCGTCAGCCCCCTCTTTAATTGACGCTCCACCCCCAACCCTCTAACCTTCGCGGCTTGTTTCAGGTGCTCTGTGACCCGCGTCGACAGAGTGAAACAGGGAAGCCGGTGAGGGTTGTCTTCATGCGAAGAACGATCACGATCCCGGCGCTGCCCCCGCAACGGTAAATGAGTAAAAGCTGCGCCATGAGCCACTGCCTCGACAGAAGCGGGAAGGCGCGCAGCCAGGCCAATGCCGCTCATGAGCCCGGAGACCGGCCTGATCCATCCAGCGGCATCACGGTGGGCGATGCCAGGCTTTTTGCCGTCTATTCTTGTGCCTGCCCGCCGTTATCCAGCCTCAACGGAGAGCTCCCCCATGACTGATTCCCCCGAGCGCGACGAACGCCATCTGGCCCGTATGCAGCGCAAAAAAGCCGTGATCGACGAACGCATCGCCAACTCGCCCGACGAGTGCGGCCTGGTGCTGGTGCTGACCGGCAATGGCAAAGGCAAAAGCAGCTCGGCGTTCGGCATGCTCGCCCGCGCCATGGGCCACGGCATGCAGTGCGGCGTGGTGCAGTTCATCAAGGGGCGTAATAGCACCGGCGAAGAGTTGTTCTTTCGACGCTTCCCCGAGCAAGTGCGCTTCCACGTGATGGGCGAAGGCTTCACCTGGGAAACCCAAGATCGTCAGCGCGACATCGCCGCCGCCGAAGCTGCGTGGGCCGTGTCCCGCGAACTGCTGCGCGATCCGTCGATCGGTCTGGTGGTGCTTGATGAACTGAACATCGCCCTCAAGCACGGCTACCTCGATCTCGATCAGGTGCTCAGCGATCTGCAGGCGCGTCCGCCGATGCAGCACGTGATCGTCACCGGTCGTGCGGCCAAGCCGGAAATGATCGAAATGGGCGACACCGTCACCGAAATGGGCATGCTCAAACACGCCTTCCAGGCCGGCATCAAAGCGCAGAAAGGCGTCGAACTTTGAATCAACCACGTCACTGCCCGGCGGTACTCATCGCCGCGCCGGCCTCCGGTCAGGGCAAGACCACCGTCACCGCCGCGCTCGCCCGTTTGCATCGCAATCAGGGGCGCAAGGTGCGCGTGTTCAAATGCGGTCCGGACTTTCTCGACCCGATGATCCTCGAGCGCGCCAGCGGTGCGCCGGTGTATCAACTGGACATGTGGATGGTCGGCGAGCAGGAAAGTCGTCGGCTGTTGTGGGAAGCCGCCGCCGAGGCGGATCTGATTTTGATCGAAGGCGTGATGGGGCTGTTCGATGGCACGCCGTCCAGCGCTGATTTGGCGCGGCATTTTGGTGTGCCGGTGCTCGGCGTGATCGACGGCACCGCGATGGCGCAGACGTTTGGTGCGTTGGCGCTGGGCTTGGCCAAGTATCAGCCGGATCTGCCGTTTGCTGGCGTGTTGGCTAATCGTGTCGGCACCTTGCGCCATGCGCAGTTGCTCGAAGGCAGTCTCACTGAAGGTTTGCGTTGGTACGGCGCGTTGTCGCGCGAGACCGGTATCGAACTGCCGAGTCGGCATCTTGGTCTGGTGCAGGCCAGCGAATTGAATGACCTCGATGTGCGTCTCGACGCCGCCGCCGAAGCGCTGGCTAGCAGCTGCGAGGTAGCGCTGCCACCGGCCGTGGAATTTGCCGCGCCTGACGTGATTGCTGTCGAGCCGTTGCTGAAAAATGTGCGCATTGCCGTCGCCCGTGATGAGGCGTTTGCCTTCACTTATGGCGCGAGTCTCGATCTATTGCGTGCGATGGGCGCCGAGTTGAGCTACTTCTCGCCGATCCGCGATACGCAATTGCCTGAGGCGGATAGCGTGTATCTACCGGGTGGTTATCCGGAATTGCATCACGTCGCGCTGTCGCAGAACACCGCGATGGTTGCGGCGATCCGTGCGCATCATGCGGCGGGGAAACCGTTGCTCGCTGAGTGTGGCGGGATGTTGTATTTGCTCGATTCGTTGACTGATGTTGAAGGCACACGCGCGGAATTGGTCGGGCTGCTCAAGGGCGATGCGGTGATGCAAAAGCGTCTGGCCGCGTTGGCGTTGCAAGCGGTCGATCTGCCGGAAGGCTCGTTGCGTGGGCACACGTATCATCATTCGTTGACCACGACTGAACTGACGCCGATTGCCCGGGGGTTGAGCCCCAATGGTGGGCGTGGGGCTGAGGCGGTATATCGAGAGGGGCGGATGACGGTTTCTTATGTGCACTTTTATTTTCCATCGAATCCTGTGGCTGTCGCTGCGTTGTTTGCGCCCACCCTTGAGGACGCTATCGCGAGCAGGCTCACTCCTACAGCGGGCGATGGTGTGCCTGACGAAACGCAGTCCCCTGTAGGAGCGAGCCTGCTCGCGAAGGGGCCATGACAGACAACGCATTTTCTGATGCCGAACGCGAAGCAGTGTATCGGGCAATAGCCGAGCGCCGCGACATGCGCCATTTCACCGGCGGTAGCGTCGAACCGGATCTGCTGCGCCGACTTCTGGAAGCCGCCCACCAGGCCCCAAGCGTCGGCCTGATGCAGCCCTGGCGCTTCATCCGCATCAGCGACCGAACCCTGCGCAGCCAAATCCAGCACCTCGTCGAAGAAGAACGCATCCGCACCGCCGAAGCCCTCGGCGAGCGCAGCGACGAGTTCATGAAACTCAAAGTCGAAGGCATCAACGACTGCGCCGAAGTGTTGGTCGCGGCGCTGATGGATGATCGCGAAAAACACATCTTCGGTCGCCGCACGCTGCCGGAAATGGACATGGCTTCATTGTCCTGCGCGATTCAGAATCTGTGGCTGGCCTCGCGCGCAGAAGGCTTGGGCATGGGCTGGGTCTCGCTGTTCGAGCCGCAAGCGCTGGCGGATTTATTGAAACTGCCGGCAGGCGCCAAGCCGCTGGCGGTTTTGTGTCTGGGCCCGGTCAAGGAATTCTATCCGGCGCCGATGCTGGTACTCGAAGGGTGGGCGCAGGCGCGGCCGCTGAATGAGTTGCTGTATGAAAATTATTGGGGAGTGAGTCAATGAGTGTGGCGTTGTTGAGTGTCGCCGCGGTGGCGCTGGATGCGCTGCTCGGTGAACCGAAACGCTGGCATCCGCTGGTGGCGTTCGGCAATTTCGCCGGGCGCATCGAGCAACGTTTCAACGGTGAAGGGCGCGGCTGGCGCAGTCATGGCGTCACCGCGTGGGTGATCGCCGTGCTGCCGCTGACACTGCTGGCGACGGCGTTTTCCTGGGCGCCTTATGTCGGTTGGATCGTCGAGATTCTCGCGCTGTATTGCGCCCTCGGCATGCGCAGCCTCGGCGAGCATGTCGCCCCGGTCGCTGCTGCGTTGCGCGCGGATGATCTGGACGAAGCGCGCACGCGTGTCGGTTATCTGGTCAGCCGGCAGACCGATGAACTCGACAGCACTGCGGTCGCCCGCGCCGCCACCGAATCAGTACTGGAAAACGGCAGCGACGCGGTGTTCGCTGCGCTGTTCTGGTTTGTCGTGGCCGGTGCGCCCGGCGTGGTGCTCTATCGCTTGAGCAATACGCTCGACGCGATGTGGGGTTATCGCAACGAACGTTTCGAACGTTTCGGCTGGGCGGCGGCAAAAATCGACGACGTGTTGAACTACATTCCTGCGCGTCTGGTGGCGTTGACCTACGCGTTGCTCGGCAAAACCCGACTGGCATTGAAATGCTGGCGCACACAGGCGCCGAAATGGGACAGCCCCAACGCCGGCCCGGTAATGGCTGCCGGCGCAGGTGCGCTCGGTGTGGAACTGGGCGGCCCGGCGATTTACCACGGCGAACTGCACGAGCGTCCGCAACTGGGCGAAGGCGCTCGCGCCGACGCCGATTCCATCGACCGTGGCTGGCAATTGGTGCAGCGCGGGGTATGGTTATGGTTGCTGATTCTCTGCGTGGGGGCTGAATTCTATGCTTGAGCACGGTGGCCGGCTGCGCAAGGCTGCACTCGATTACGGTATCGCCGAGGGTGACTGGCTCGACCTGTCCAGCGGTCTCGCGCCGTGGCCATTTCCGATCCCGGAAATCCCCTTGCGTGCCTGGGCCCGTTTGCCGGAAACCGATGACGGTCTGGAACAAGCGGCGTGCGATTACTACGGAGCAAACCAGGTACTGCCGGTCGCCGGTTCGCAAATGGCCATCCAGTTGCTGCCGCGTTTGCGTCGCGCCGGCAAGGTCGGCGTGCTGTCGCCGTGCTATGCCGAACACGCTGAAGCCTGGCGCCGCAACGGTTACATCGTGCGCGAAGTGCAGGAGCAGGAAGTCGAGTTCTATCTGGACAACCTCGACGTGCTGGTGGTGGTCAATCCGAACAACCCGACCGGCCTGAGCCTGACCCCGGCGAAGTTGCTCGACTGGCATGCGCGACTGGCGCAGCGTGGCGGCTGGCTGGTGGTCGATGAAGCGTTTATGGACAACACGCCGCAGTTGAGCCTGGCGGCGCACGCGCATCAGGTCGGACTGATCGTGTTGCGTTCGTTCGGCAAGTTTTTCGGCTTGGCCGGTGTGCGTTTGGGCTTCGTATTGGCTGAGCGCAAATTGCTTCGGTTGCTCGCCGAACAGGTCGGCCCGTGGGTCGTCAGCGGGCCGACGCGGGTGCTCGGTCAGGCCTGTCTGCAAGACACTGAAAATCACACACGCCAACGGATTCGCAGCGATCAAGCGAGCGAACGGCTGGCGACGCTGCTTGAACGCTACGGCTTCAAACCGCAGGGCGGCTGCGCGTTGTTTCAGTGGCTGATCACTGATCAAGCGCAAACGCTTTACGAATTCATGGCCCGACGCGGCATTCTTCTGCGCCTCTTCACCCACAACAGCAGCCTGCGTTTCGGCTTGCCTGCGGACGCGGCCGAAGAAGCGCGTCTCGAACAGGCTTTCATCGCTTTTACCAAGGACAAACCATGACCACCCTGATGGTGCAGGGCACCACTTCCGACGCCGGTAAAAGCACACTGGTGACGGCGCTGTGCCGCTGGGCGACGCGTCAAGGCGTCGCGGTTGTGCCGTTCAAACCGCAGAACATGGCGCTCAACAGCGCCGTGACGGCGGACGGTGGCGAGATCGGTCGTGCGCAAGCGGTGCAGGCGCAAGCGGCGTTCCTCGAACCGCACACCGACATGAACCCGGTACTGCTCAAACCGAACAGCGACACCGGCGCGCAAGTGATCATCCATGGTCGCGCGGTGACGTCGATGAACGCCGTGGCCTATCACGACTACAAAGCCATCGCGATGAAAGCGGTTTTGGCTTCTCACGAGCGACTCAGCGCTGCGTATCCGCTAGTGATGGTTGAGGGCGCGGGCTCGCCGGCCGAGATCAATCTACGTGCCGGCGACATTGCCAACATGGGTTTCGCCGAAGCGGTGGATTGCCCGGTGCTGCTGATTGCTGACATCAATCGTGGCGGGGTTTTCGCCCATCTGGTCGGCACACTGGAACTGCTTTCGCCGAGTGAACAGGCGCGGGTCAAAGGCTTCATCATCAACCGTTTTCGCGGCGACATCGCCTTGCTGCAACCGGGCCTTGATTGGCTGGAGGAGCGCACCGGCAAACCGGTGGTGGGCGTGTTGCCGTACGTGATGGATCTGCATCTGGAAGCCGAGGACGGCATCGATCAGCGCCAGACCGACAAGGCCGAACAAGTGCTGAAAGTGCTGGTGCCGGTGCTGCCGCGCATCAGCAACCACACCGATTTTGATCCGCTGCGTCTGCACCCGCAGGTCGATCTGCAATTTGTCGGGCCAGGGCAGGCGATTCCTGCGGCCGATCTAATCATCCTGCCGGGCTCGAAAAGCGTGCGCAGCGATCTCGCCTATTTGCGCGTCAATGGTTGGGACACAGCGATCAATCGGCACTTGCGCTACGGCGGCAAAGTGCTGGGGATTTGTGGTGGTCTGCAGATGCTTGGTGAGCAGGTGCATGATCCGCTCGGTCTCGAAGGCGCGCCCGGTTCGAGTGCGGGTCTAAGTTTGCTGGCGTTTGCAACGACGCTTGAAGCCGAGAAGCAATTGCGCAATGTGCGTGGGCGTTTGGCGTTGGAAGATGCCGAAGTCAGTGGTTATGAAATTCATGCTGGCGTGACGACCGGGGCGGCGCTGGAGAATGCGGCGGTGCATCTGGATGATGGTCGTTGCGACGGTGCGCAGAGCGTTGATGGGCAAGTGTTTGGCACATATCTGCATGGCTTGTTCGAATCACCGGCGGCGAGTGCGGCGTTGCTGCGTTGGGCCGGGTTGAGCGATGTGCAGGAAGTGGATTACCACGGCTTGCGCGAGCGCGATATCGAGCGCTTGGCGGATTTGGTCGAGAAGCATTTGGATACCAATCTGTTGCGTCAGCTCTGTGGGATTTGAGGTGGGTTCAATGGCCTCATCGCGAGCAGGCTCACTCCTACAGTTGACCGCGTTCCCTTGTAGGAGTGAGCCTGCTCGCGAAAGCGTCAGCCGCCCCAACACATAAAATTCAGGATGCCTTCATGCTCCAACTAATCCTCGGCGGCGCCCGCTCCGGCAAAAGCCGTCTGGCGGAAAAACTCGCCACCGACAGCAACCTCTCGGTCACCTACATCGCCACCAGCCAACCGCTCGATGGCGAAATGAGCGATCGCGTTGCCCACCACCGCGCCCGTCGCCCAGCCGAATGGGCGCTCATCGAAGAGCCCCTGGAACTGGCCCGCGTCCTGCGCGAATCCGCCCGCGCCGAGCGTTGCCTGCTGGTCGATTGCCTGACCCTGTGGCTGACCAATCTGCTGATGCTCGACGACGCCGAACGCCTCGCCGCCGAACGCGAAGCCTTGCTCAACTGCCTGGCCACGCTGCCGGGTGAAATCATTTTTGTCAGCAACGAGACCGGAATGGGTGTCGTGCCGCTGGGCGAATTGACTCGCCGCTACGTCGATGAAGCCGGTTGGCTGCATCAAGCTTTGGCTGAGCGCTGTCAGCGTGTTGTCCTGACCGTCGCCGGCCTGCCCCTGACTCTGAAAGGATCTGCGCTATGACCCAAACCTGGTGGCTGAACCCGTGCAAACCGGTGAACGCCGATATCGTTGAGCAAGCCGCCGCGCGCCAACAGCAACTGACCAAACCGGCCGGTTCGCTGGGGCAACTGGAAGCGGTGGCGGTGCAACTCGCCGGTCTGCAAGGCCAGGTCAAACCGACACTGGAGCAGATCTGGATCGCGATTTTTGCCGGCGACCACGGCGTGGTTGCTGAAGGGGTTTCGGCGTTCCCGCAGGAAGTCACCGGGCAAATGCTGCTCAATTTCGTCAGCGGCGGCGCGGCGATCAGCGTGCTGGCGCGTCAGCTCGGCGCGCAGCTGGAAGTGGTCGATCTGGGCACGGTTAATCCCGCGCTGAACCTGGCGGGTGTGCGTCACTTGAATATCGGCCCGGGCACGGCAAATTTCGTTCAGGGCGCGGCGATGACCCAAGCCCAAGGTGAACTGGCGTTGCAGGCCGGTCGTGACAGTGTGCTGCGAGCGCAAGCGGCCGGCGCGCAGTTGTTCATCGGCGGCGAAATGGGCATCGGCAACACCACGGCCGCCAGCGCGCTGGCCTGTGCTTTGCTCGATTGCCCGGTGGTGCACCTGACGGGCCCCGGCACCGGGTTGAATGCCGAAGGTGTCAGCCATAAAGCCCAAGTCATCGAGCGCGCACTGGCGTTGCACGCGGCCCAGCGCGGAGATGCGTTGCAGACGCTGTTCAATCTTGGCGGTTTCGAAATCGCGGCGCTGGTCGGTGCGTATCTGGCGTGCGCGCAGGAAGGCGTTGCGGTGCTGGTCGACGGCTTTATCTGCACGGTCGCGGCGCTGGTCGCGGTACGCCTGAATCCGGCGTGTCGCGAGTGGCTGCTGTTCGGTCATCGCGGTGCTGAACCAGGCCATCGTCATGTGCTGGAAACCCTCGGCGCCGAGCCATTGCTGGAACTCGGTCTGCGTCTGGGCGAAGGAAGCGGTGCGGCGCTGGCGGTGCCCCTGTTGCGTCTGGCCTGCGATCTGCACGGGCAGATGGCGACGTTCGCCGAAGCGGCGGTGGCGGATCGCCCGGCATGACCTTGCGCCTTGATCTGCTGCGTCACGGTGAAACCGAATTGGGTGGCGGCTTGCGTGGCAGTCTTGATGATGCGCTGACCGAAAAAGGCTGGACGCAGATGCATGCGGCGGTGATCGAGGGCGGGCCTTGGGATCGTTTGGTCAGCTCGCCGTTGCAGCGTTGCGCGCGGTTTGCGGCGGAGCTGGGTGAGCAGTTGAATCTGCCGGTGCAACTCGACAAGGATCTGCAGGAGCTGCATTTTGGCGCGTGGGAAGGGCAGAGTGCGGCAGCGCTGATGGAGACGGATGCTGACGCGTTGGGCCTGTTTTGGGCTGATCCGTATTCATTCACGCCACCACAGGGTGAACCGGTCAGCGACTTTTCCACGCGAGTGTTGGCAGCAGTGGCTCGGCTGCACAGCGCATATGCCGGTGAGCGAATTTTGCTGATCAGCCACGGTGGCGTCATGCGTTTATTGTTGGCGCAGGCGCGAGGTTTGCCGCGTGAGCAATTGCTCAATGTTGAAGTGGGGCATGGCGCGCTGTTTGCGCTGACGGTCGACACTGACGGTTCATTCAAGGAAGGTCACTGACATGTTGCCGCTGTGGATCGCCCTGCAATTTCTCAGCAGCCTGCCGATTCGTCTGCCGGGGATGCCTGAGCCGGAACAGCTTGGGCGTTCGCTGCTGTTTTATCCGCTGGCGGGATTGTTGTTTGGTGTGATCCTGTGGGCGCTGAATCTGGCATTGGCGGGGGCGCCGTTGTTGCTGCATGCGGCGTTGCTGCTGACGGTTTGGGTGTTGCTCAGCGGCGCGTTGCACCTTGATGGTCTGGCTGACAGCGCGGATGCCTGGCTCGGCGGGTTTGGTGATCGCGAGCGCACGCTGACGATCATGAAAGATCCGCGCAGCGGGCCGATTGCCGTGGTCACGCTGGTGCTGGTGTTGCTGCTCAAGTTTGCCGCGTTGCTGGCGTTGATCGAGCAAGGGCATGGGTTGGCGTTGATCATCGTGCCGGTGCTTGGGCGTGCGGCGTTGCTGGGGTTGTTTCTGACCACTCCGTATGTGCGTGCGGGTGGGTTGGGGCAGGCATTGGCGGATCATTTGCCGCGTCGGGCAGGGTGGTGGGTGCTGGGCTTCAGTGCGTTGGTCTGTGTGCTGATTGCCGGGTTCAGCGCCGTTGTTGCTGTGGTGATTTCTGTCGGGGTGTTTGTCTGGCTGCGGCGGGTGATGATGCGGCGGTTGGGCGGGACGACGGGCGATACGGCGGGGGCGTTGTTGGAGTTGTTGGAGGTGGGGGTGTTGGTGGGATTGGCGCTGGCCTGATAGATTTTTATCGTTCATGCCGACCCCATCGCGAGCAGGCTCACTCCTACAGGGGAGCGCGGTCAACTGTAGGAGTGAGCCTGCTCGCGATAGCAATTTTCCAGGCACCACAAATGTTCAGGGTAAACTCATCTGTAACTTGATTTAACACAGTCGCGGGTATATACACGCATCATGCTTACCTCTCAGTGTTTGTGCACCAACCTGCGTCGCGCCGCGCGTGGCGTCAGCAGGCATTACGACGGCGCTCTCGATGGCTTCGGGATCAACGTTGCGCAGTATTCTTTGCTGTGTAACCTGCAACGTCTTGATCAACCGAGCATTTCGGAACTCGCCGAAGCCATGGGGCTGGATCGCAGCACCCTCGGGCGCAATCTGCGCGTGCTCGAAGGTGAAGGCCTGGTGGCGCTGGCCGGGGGCGAAGACATGCGTAACCGCATCGTCCGGCTGACGGAAATCGGTGCGCAACGTCTGGCAGATGCACTGCCGGCTTGGGAGGCGGCGCAGCAGCGATTGATCGATCGACTGGGTGCCGAGAAGCGTGAAACCTTGCTCAAATTGCTGGACGAACTGGCCTAATCGCCGGTTTTTCCGACCTCAAGCGGGTATATACCCGCGACTGGAGAATAATAATGACATCGATGTGGCGTACATGCGGTTGGGTGTTGGTCGGCAGTGCGCTGATTCTTGCGTTGTCATTGGGCGTGCGGCACGGCTTCGGTCTGTTTCTGTCGCCGATGAGCGCGCAGTTCGGCTGGGGCCGCGAGGTATTCGCCTTCGCCATCGCTTTGCAGAACCTGATCTGGGGTTTGGCGCAGCCATTCACCGGCGCGCTGGCTGACCGTTTCGGCGCGGCGAAAGTGGTGCTGGTCGGCGGCGTGCTCTACGCCGTGGGCCTGATCTGCATGGGCTTGTCGGATTCGGCGGTGACGCTGTCGCTGAGTGCTGGTTTGCTGATTGGCATCGGCCTGTCCGGCACTTCATTCTCGGTGATCCTCGGCGTTGTCGGCCGCGCAGTACCGCCAGAGAAACGCAGCATGGGCATGGGCATCGCCAGTGCTGCCGGTTCGTTCGGCCAGTTCGCGATGTTACCCGGTACCCTCGGCCTGATCGGCTGGCTCGGTTGGTCGGCGGCGCTGCTGGTGTTGGGCCTGCTGGTGGCGCTGATTGTGCCGCTGGTGAGCATGCTCAAGGACAAACCGCTGCCGGTGCTCGGTCATGAGCAAACGCTGTCCGAAGCCTTGCGTGAAGCCTGTTCGCATTCGGGTTTCTGGTTGCTGGCGTTCGGTTTTTTCGTCTGTGGTTTTCAGGTGGTGTTTATCGGCGTGCATCTGCCGGCGTATCTGGTCGATCAGCATCTGCCGGCCAGCGCCGGTACTACGGTGCTGGCGCTGATCGGGCTGTTCAACATCTTCGGCACTTACACGGCTGGTTGGCTTGGCGGGCGCATGTCAAAACCGCGTTTGCTCACGGCGCTGTATCTGTTGCGCGCGGTGGTGATCGTGCTGTTCCTCTGGATGCCGGTGACGACCACCTCGGCCTATCTGTTCGGCATGGCGATGGGCTTCTTGTGGCTGTCGACGGTGCCGTTGACCAACGGTACGGTGGCGACCTTGTTTGGTGTGCGTAATCTGTCCATGCTCGGCGGCATCGTGTTCCTGTTCCATCAGCTCGGCTCGTTCCTCGGCGGCTGGCTGGGCGGGGTGGTGTATGACCGAACCGGGAGTTATGACTTGATCTGGCAAGTGGCGATTCTGTTGAGTCTGTTGGCGGCCGCACTGAACTGGCCGGTGCGCGAGCGTCCAGTGGCACGCCTGCAAGCCGCAGCGGGCGCCGCATGAGCCGATTCTGGCCACGACTCCTTTTTGCCGCACTCGGCGCCGCATTGTTGGCGCTGGTGTGGTGGGGCTGGCATCAGGGCGGTCTGGCGTTGATGCAGTTGGGCATGAGCATTTGCTAGAAGCAGGCGTGGCGAGTAACGTCGAAGTCTGACGACTTCTCAAGGATGTACGACATGCTGATGCGCTGGTGTGCTGTTCCCGCGTTGCTGATGGCGTTGACTGGCGTGGCCCAGGCCGCTGACTGTCCCGAATTGCTGCAAGGCTCGCTGCCCAAATTGCGCGCTAAGGATTCCATCGACCTGTGCAAACAATACGCGGACAAGCCGCTGGTGGTGGTCAACACCGCCAGTTTCTGCGGTTTCGCGCCGCAGTTTGAAGGCCTTGAGGCGCTGCACAAACGCTATGAAGGGCAGGGGCTGGAAATGCTCGGCGTGCCGTCCAATGACTTCAAGCAAGAGTCCAAAGACAGCGCTGAGACCGCCAAGGTCTGCTACGCCAACTACGGCGTGACGTTCGCCATGACCGAACCGCAGAAAGTCCGTGGCGATGACGCTACGCATATGTTCCAGGTGCTGGCCGCGCAGAGCAGTGCGCCGAAGTGGAATTTCTATAAATACGTGGTCGATCGGCAGGGCAAAGTGATCGCCAATTTTTCTAGCCTGACCAAACCGGATGATCCGGAATTCATCGCCGCGATCGAAAAAGCCATCGCCTCAAAACCCCTCAAACCCTGACCTTCAGCGGGTTCGCCCGAACCCTGTAGGAGCTGCGGCACGCTGCGATCTTTTGATCTTAAAGGTCAAAATCAAAAGATCGCAGCGTGCCGCAGCTCCTACAAAGTTTTGCTCGCAGGCACAAAAAAGCCCCGCTTTCTGTAAAGAGAGCGGGGCTTTTCAGTGGGCGAGGGGTTAGCCCCGCCCGGCAGCATCAGAAGCGATAAGTCGCGCCAACACCGAAACCGTTTGCCGAGTTTTCATACTTGGCGTCGTAGGTCTGGCCACGATCGTTTTCGTTGCGGATCTTGATCGACTCTTCTTTCAGGTACGAGTAAGCGACGTCGATGGTCAGGTCTTCGGTCGGGCTCCAGCCAGCACCGATGCTGAAAATCGTGCGGTCGCCAGTCGGAATACGTGGCGAACGGTCGACGTTGTTGGTCGGCGACTGGTCGAAGGTCAGACCGGTACGCAGTACCCATTCCTTGTTCAACTGATACGAAGTACCCACGGCGTAAGCCCAGGAATCGTGCCAGTTCTGGTCTTCGGTGATTTCACCGAACTGACCGGCCAGTGCAGGCTGCACGCCCGAGTTCTCGACGGTGATTTTCTTCAACTGGCTCCAGCGGGTGAAGGTCGAACCGGCGTAGACATTCCACTGATCGTTGATCGCCTGGGTCACCGAGAAGTCCAGGGATTCAGGCGTAGTGATCTTCAGCGAAGCGTCGTACTTCTGGTTCGGGTTCGCGCCGATCAGGCCGAGCACACCGTAGTTGACCTTGGTGTTGCCTTCGAGCTTGTAGTCGACTTTCGAGTGGTAGGTCATGCCCAGACGCGTAGTGTCGGTAGCTTGAACCAGCACGCCGATGTTGTAGCCCAGTGCGGTGTCGTCACCCTTGATCTTGACCTTGCCATCTGGCGCGGCCTGAGTGATCGACAGGTTGGATTCCAGCGAGCCGTCGATACGGTTGATGGTCGGGCCGAAGCCAATCGACACCACGTCGTTGAACTTGTAGCTCACGGTTGGCTGGAAGGTGATGACTTGTACTTCGGACTTGCTGCCGAAGTAACGGCCGGCAAATCCGTTTTCGTAATCGGTGATCAGGCCGAACGGCACGTAAACGCCGAGGCCGAATGCCCAATGATCATCGATTGGTTTGACGTAGAAGCCCATAGGTACGGAGGTGAAGGGCACCATGTCGCCTTTGTTGCTGCCGCCGTTAGGGCTGGAGCTGGCGTCGCTGATATCGGTTTTTGCGTCGAGGAATGCAACACCGCCAGTGACTTGTTCGCGCGTGAGGCGCGACATGCCGGCAGGGTTGCCATAAACAGTGCTTGCGTCGTCGGCAGAAGAAGATCGCCCGGCGTACCCAGTCCCCATCCCGCTGATGCTGTGTTCGTTGATGGCAAAGCCAGCTGCGAAAATCTGGGTGGATGCCATGGTAACGGCGAGGCTAAGGGTGGTTTTGAGCATTACTTTTTTCATTATTAGAACTCCTGGTGATCACCGGGGCGAAAATTACCAACATTTTCGCTCCGGCGCTATAGTCCGTATGCCTTGAGTTAGAGCGGTTTTGTAGGACAATCCGACCAGATTCGCGACCCGTTACACGATCTTGCGAAACCGGTGGGTCAACAAGCGACCTGATTCATCGGTGAAACACAGGTCTGCCAGGCGTAGGTGAAATCGCGCAGACGACCCTGAGGCTGAAACGTCTGACGCCAGATACGCGCCATTCCGAGCAAATCAGCCGGGTCGGGGAGGGTGGGGTTTTGTTCTTCTACCAGCAGCCAGGCGATGGCGGTGGCGTAACGCAGATTAACGGTTAATTCCAGGTGCGGCCCGCTGAGGAAAGCATGCTGACTGGCGAGGCCGCGAACCAGACTGGCACGCTCAGGATCGAGTGCCAGGTAATCATCCCAAAGGGCTTGATGACGATGCTCGGCAATGCGGTAAAGGCCGTGGCCACGGCGGTCATGCAGGGCAGAACCCAGGGCTGACTGACTGGCGGCGATGCCCAGCAACAGGGCTTCGGCAGTTGCGCAGTGGCGTCCCAGGTAGATCAACGTAGGACGGATCACATAGCGGCACAGTTCGCTGGCAGCGATACCCATAAATCCCTCGGTTCTTGTTATTAATGGCGAGTCCTGAAGGGGGGGCTTGGCAGCAGTGGATCGGTTCAGGCTCGCCGCAAGCGGATCACGCCGCTTGAGTTGAAGTGTAGTGTCATATTCGCGACGTAAAGGCCTGTTTTTAAAATATTTCCGGCTGCGCGGAATATTCGTTATATCCGATGGTGCTTAGCCGCTGAGGGGTAAAAGCGAAACATCGGGCAATAAAAAGCCCCGCATTTTGTGCGGGGCTTTTGCTTTTGCAGCCTTTTCGGCTTTCAGGCAACCAGTGCCTGACGGGTACGATCGATCACGGCCTGCAGCGGTTCAGCGCTGGAGTACTGATCGGGGTACAGACGCTCGCTGTGGCGGGCGATACCGTGTTCGTTGACCAGTGTGAAGCTGAAGCAGCCTTTGCGAGCGGCCATGATCAGGCAGTTCATCGGAGCAAAAGCGTTGGTTAGGGTGCGAATGGCATCCTGAGTATGGATTTGAGTAGACATAGTTATTAGGTGTTCCTACAAATGACACGGATAAGAACCGTGCAACGTTAAAACGTTCCAGTGACGACGACCACCATTGGTCGAACGAAGAACCCGACTGGAACAAAGCAGCCAGTTTGAAGCGCTGATAAGTTGGCGCGCTTGGGCTGGCAGGTAGGTACTTAGGAGGGCAGGCAACACATCAAGGGCAAAGGTTCTGGGCCCGGGGTGAAGATCCTGATCAATTTGCAGGTTGGTTCGGTCAGAGTAAGTGGCCTTCGCAACACCCTTTGCATCATTCAAAGGCTGTGTTGTCGCAAGATTTACCTGGAAACCATCGAGGGGTCGCTCCCGCTTTTTTCGGCGATTGGCTTCTTGGTAGAAGATTGACCGTGGGGATGTGTTCGACCGGAATTGACTTTCAGCTTGGTACTAACGCCGCGGATACTAACGGATCGAAAAGTACAAAGCAAACCCAATGCTGAAAAAGATTGCAGGGCGCTATGGATTCTGCTTGTCGATCCGGCGGATCGCCCCGTATTGGCCCACATTAAGACCGTCGGTCGGTGAAACAATTTTCATCAAGCGCCGCGCCAGACAGCCTTATCCCCAGGCAATGATGGAAAACGACCCGAAAAAGCGCACTCCTATAACCGGGTAACAGGTACTTGTGCACATTAGTTGCGCGGGCTGTCACAGCACTGTCACATCAATCCTGACCCCGATGGCTGCCTGCATCGAAAGTTTAAGTCAATGAAAAACATCGGTTTTTTTTGTTGGTGAAAAAATCGTCAGTTTGACTGCGAGCCCCATTCCACAAGGGTTTGCGAGGGTTCAAGGGCGGTTGTCCACTGAGTTATCCACAGCTTCTGTGGATTGTCCCGAGCGCTTGCTCTAGCACGGGCGTGCCGGGTTTTTTTCGGACTTTACCTGTAAGAAAAAGAGAGTAGAGTGGCGCGCCTTCCGATCTGTCCCACAGTGCTTTATGAAGTTTCGCTCAGTATCAGACTCTGTTACCTCAGAACCCCCTCGTGTTACCCCGCCCAAGCGATTTTCTGTGCGCGTCGCCGAATGGCTGCTCGACAGCCCGCGCCTGAGCGACAGCCACAACGCCAAACACCTTGCCGGCCGCCTGCTCAAGCAGCCTGCGCGCGAAGGCGTGGTCGCTGCGCAAAGCCGTCTCGGCCAATTGATGTGCCGCGAGTGCGGTAACGCCCGCGACCGCCGCATCGGCCAGGATCTGCTGCGTTCAGCTGCCCGTGCCGGCGACCGGCGTGCGCAGCAGGAACTCGGTCTCATCGAAGACTGAGCTGTCCAAGACCTGACACCTTGGTTAACCTTCAGGCTTTATTGGATGGGCAGGAATCTCTATGGCGATGGACTTGACCAGCGTATTGCTCGGTCTCGCGGCAGCGGGGTTGCCATTGCTGGCGCTGGCCTGGCAACTGCAACGCAGGGCGAGCAACGGCCAAGCCGACGTGGCCCTGCTCGAAGAGCGGCTGGCCATGGCGCAACTGGCGCAGGACGGCCTCAACGCTCAGCTTGAGGCGAGCCGCGATGAAGTCGCTGATCTGGGCCAGGCCAACGCCGCGAAACAGGCTGAACTGGCGGCCCTGCGCCGTGAAGTCGAGTTGCTGCAGATCGAGCGCGACGACGCCCGCGATGCGTCCCACGCCTGGAACATCGAACGTGCCAGCAAAGAAGCCGAACTGCGCCGTCTCGACGCGCAAGCCGCTTCGTTGAACGCCGAGCTGCGTGAGCAACAGGAAAGCCATCAGCAACGCCTCAGCGACCTGCAAGGCTCGCGTGATGAGCTGCGCGCGCAGTTCGCCGAACTGGCCGGCAAGATCTTCGATGAGCGTGAACAACGTTTTGCCGAAACCAGCCAACAGCGCCTCGGCCAGTTGCTCGATCCGCTGAAAGAACGCATCCAATCCTTCGAAAAACGTGTGGAAGAAAGCTATCAGGCTGAAGCCCGCGAGCGCTTTTCGCTGGCCAAGGAGCTGGAGCGTTTGCAGGCGCTCAACCTGCGCCTGAGCGACGAAGCGACCAACCTGACTCGTGCCCTCAAGGGCCAGAAAACCCAAGGCAATTGGGGCGAGCTGATTCTCGAACGCGTGCTCGAACACGCCGGTCTGGAGAAGGGCCGCGAGTATCAGACACAGGTGAATTTGAAAGGCCCGGACGGCGAGCGTTTCCAGCCCGACGTGGTGATTTATCTGCCGGGCGACAAGCAGGTGGTGGTCGACTCGAAAGTCAGTCTGACCGCGTATCAGCAATACGTCGCCGCCGAAGACGACACCCTCGGCCAGATTGCGATCAAGCAGCACGTACTGTCCCTGCGCAATCACGTCAAAGGCTTGGCCGGCAAGGATTACAAGCGTCTGGAAGGCCTGCACAGCCTTGATTTTGTTTTGCTGTTCGTGCCGATCGAAGCAGCGTTCTCGGCGGCGTTGCAGGCTGAGCCGTCGCTGTTTCAAGAGGCGTTCGACCGCAACATCGTGATTGTCAGCCCGACCACATTGCTGGCGACGCTGAGGGTCATCGACAGCCTGTGGAAACAGGAGCGCCAGAGCCAGAACGCCCGGGAAATCGCCGAGCGTGCCGGATGGCTGTACGACAAGTTCGTGCTGTTCATTCAGGATCTGGACGAGGTCGGCAATCGTCTGCAACAACTGGACAAAGCCTACAGCTCAGCGCGCAACAAACTGACAGAAGGGCGCGGCAATCTGGTCAGCCGCAGTGAGCAACTCAAACTGCTCGGGGCGCGAGCGAGCAAGAGCTTGCCGGCGGATCTGCTGGAGCGGGCGATGACTGATGTTGATGGCTTGGTTGAGTTGCCTGAATAAAGATCAAAAGATCGCAGCCTGCGGCAGCTCCTACACGGGATTTTTGTCGAACACAAAAATCCCGTGTAGGAGCTGCCGCAGGCTGCGATCTTTTGCTTTTAGAGCGGCACATACCGACTCAACAACGCCCGCAAAGCCGCCGGTTTCACCGGTTTCGCCAGATAATCCAGACCCGCCGCATGCACCTGCGCCACCGTTTCCGGCCGCCCATCCGCACTGATCACCACCCCCGGCACCGGCTCGCCCAGCGTTGTGCGTAACCACGCCATCAACTCTGTCCCGGTGTCGCCGTGATCGAGGTGGTAATCCACCAATGCCAGTTGCGGCCGCACGCCATCCTTAAGCAACGCCGCACATTCCTCACGATTGCGCGCCGTCCACACCTGACAACCCCAGCGGCTGAGCAAACTGTTCATGCCAATCAAAATGCTGTCTTCATTGTCGATGCACAGCACCTGCGCGCCGCCCAGCAACTTGCCGTTCAACTCGACGGCGGCGCTGGCCGGCACGGTTTGCGTTGGGGCCAATGGCACGCTGACGCTGAACACACTGCCGCGCCCCGGCCACGAACGCACGCGCAACGTATGGCCGAGCACGCGACACAAGCCATCGGCAATCGCCAGGCCAAGCCCCAAGCCTTTTTCGGCGCGGGTCTGGTGGCTGTCGAGGCGTTTGAATTCTTCGAAAATCACCTGCAGCTTGTCCTCCGGAATCCCCGGCCCGCGATCCCACACTTCCAGCGACAATTCTTCCCCGCGCCGACGCACGCCGAGCAGCACCGGGCCCTTGGCGTAGCGGAATGCATTGGTGAGGAAGTTCTGCAAAATCCGCCGCAGCAATTTGCTGTCGCTGTCGATGCGCAGATGACTGCCACGCACGCGGAAGGTCAGGCCTTGTTCTTGAGCCAGTGCCTTGAATTCGGCGCCGAGAATATCGAACAGCTCATTGAGCGCAAACGGCTTGCGATCCGGGTTGATCTTGCCGTTTTCCAGGCGCGAGATATCCAGCAAATCACTGATCAAGTCTTCGGCTGAACGCAGCGAACTGTCGAGGTGCTGCACCAGTTTCTGCGCCTCGCTGCTCAAACCATCGTCCTGATGGGAGAGGGCGGCGGAGAACAGGCGGGCGGCGTTCAACGGTTGCATCAAGTCGTGGCTGACCGCTGCGAGGAAGCGGGTTTTCGACTGGTTCGCCGCTTCGGCAGTGCCCTTGGCTTCGGTCAGCGCGACGTTGAGTTGCGACAGTTCCTGCGTGCGCTCGCTGACCCGTTGCTCCAGCCCCTCGTTGGCCTCGGTCAGCGCCTGCTCGGCTTCGCGGAACGCAGTAATGTCGGTGAAACTCATGACGAAACCGCCGCCCGGCATCGGGTTGCCGATCAGTTCGATCACCCGACCGTTGGGGAACAGCCGCTCGGAGGTGTGTGCACGGCCCTGACGCATCCAGTGCAAACGGCGGGCAACGTGTACTTCGGCTTCGCCGGGGCCGCACAAGCCGCGCTCGGCGTTGTAGCGAATGATGTCGGCAATCGGCCGGCCAACGCTGATCAAACCGTCGGGATAGTTGAACAGCTCCAGATAACGGCGATTCCACGCCACCAGTTTCAGCGACTGGTCGACCACGCTGATGCCTTGAGTGATGTTCTCGATCGCGCCTTGCAGCAGGGCGCGGTTGAACTGCAACACTTCCGACGCTTCGTCGGCGATCCGGACTACGTCCTCCAACTGCATTTCCCGACCTTCGATGGCGGCTTTTACCACGGCGCGCGTCGAAGAAGCGCCAAGCACACCGGCCAACAAGCGCTCGGTGTGGGCGATCCATTCGCCATCGGCGTTCTGGTTCGGATTGAAGCCTTTGCCCTGACGGTAGGCGAAACGGATAAAGCTCTGCCGCGCGCGTTCTTCACCGACAAACCGCGCCGCCAGTTGCAGCAAATCGTCGATCTGCACCGCCAGCATTGAGCGCGCACTTGGCCGCGCGCTGATCTCCTGACCGATGAAACGCCCGGCCTGCCAGTGTTCCGATACCCGCGTGCGCGACAGCACCGAGACCCACGCGAACAGGGTGAAGTTACCGGCCAGCGACAGCACCACTCCTTGTGTCAGCGGGGTGATCGGCAAGTTCAGTGGATTGCTGTGCAGCCACGCCAGCCCCGGAAAACTGCTCAGGGATAAGCCCAGGCTGTGCGCGGCAATCGGCAGAATCAGCGTGTAAAACCACAGGAAAGTACCGGCAGCGAGACCGGCAAAAACCCCGCGCCGGTTGGCCTGTTTCCAGTACAGCGCGCCGAGCATGGCCGGGGCTAATTGGGTGACAGCGGCGAAGGCAATCTGGCCGATGGTTGCCAGACTCGCGGTGGAACCGAGCAGGCGATAGCTGACATACGCCAGCAACAGAATCACCACGATGCTGACGCGGCGCACCGAGAGCATCCACTGGCGGAACACTTCGAACGGGCGCTCGGCGTTATTTCGGCGCAGCAACCACGGCAACAGCATGTCGTTGGAGACCATGGTCGACAACGCTACGCTGGCGACAATCACCATGCCGGTCGCCGCCGACGCGCCGCCGATAAACGCCAGCAGCGCCAGCGCCGGATGGGCTTGAGCCAACGGCAAACTGATCACAAAGGAGTCGGGGAGTACGTCGCTCGGTAACAACATCTGACCGGCGAGGGCGATCGGGACTACAAACAGCGCGGCCAGTGCGAGGTAGGCCGGGAACACCCATTTGGCCAGACGCAGATCTTGCGGGTCGATGTTCTCGACTACGGTGACGTGAAACTGCCGGGGCAGGCAGATAATTGCCATCATCGCCACGCCGGTCTGCACCACCATCGATGGCCAGTTAATGGTTTCTTTCCAGTACTCCTCGAGGCGCGGGGCGAGCATTGCCTGGTTGAACAGGTCATCGAAACCGTCGTACAGACCGAAAGTGACGAAGGCGCCGACCGCGAGAAAGGCAAACAGCTTGACCAGCGACTCAAAGGCAATCGCCAGCACCATGCCGCGGTGGTGCTCGGTGGCGTCGAGGTTGCGCGTACCGAAGACGATGGTGAACAGCGCCAGCACCAGCGACACGATCAGCGCCGTGTCCTGCGCGCGGGTGCCCATGGCGTCGGCACCGGCGCCGATCAACAGGTTCACGCCGAGGACGATGCCTTTGAGTTGCAGGGCGATGTAGGGGAGGACGCCGACCAGGCAGATCAGCGCGACGACCACCGCCAGCGATTGCGATTTGCCGTAGCGCGCGGCGATGAAGTCAGCGATGGAGGTGATGTTCTCCTGTTTGCTGATCATCACCATTTTCTGCAGCACCCACGGTGCGCCGAGTAGCAGCAGAATCGGCCCGAGGTAAATCGGCAGGAATGACCACAGTTGTTCGGCGGCCTGACCGACCGCGCCGAAGAATGTCCAGCTGGTGCAATAAACCGCCAGCGACAGGCTGTACACCCAGGCACGCATCCGCGGCGGCAAAGGCGCGCTGCGACGGTCGCCGTAGAAGGCGATGGCGAACATGATAGCCATATAGGCCAGGGCGACGGCGGCGATCAGCCCGGTGGACAACGACATGCAACACTCCCGACAGAAGACTCCCCGGCAACCCTGTCCGGGCCAACAGTCTCGCATGAGTGCGGCGGTTAGTCAGTGTCGACCAAGGTCGTGGCGTGGCGGGGTGTCGCAGGGATGGAACCGGCTGGTTCTGCGATGAACTGTAGGAGCTGCGGCACGCTGCGATCTTTTGATCTTTTGATCTTTTGATCTTTGAAATCAAGATCAAAAGATCGCAGCGTGCCGCAGCTCCTACAGGGGATTGGCGTCAGCGCTGATTCAGTGCGACATCGATCAAATGGTGCAGCTCATCCACTTCAAGCGCCGCCGCCGAAAACAGGATCCGGAACACCACCGGTGCCACCACCAGATTGATCAGCCGATCAACACTCGGCGCGATCTCATCCGGATGCCGTTCAATAATCGTCTGCAACTGCGCGCCAATGATCGTCACGCAATACCCCGGCGTCGCGCTCGCCTGCACGTCGCGCATCATGTTGCGGCCGGGCTCGGAGCTCATCTCGTCGAGATACTGTTCAGCCCACGCCCGAATATCGCTGCGCAAACTGCCCGTTGCTGCCGGCTCGCTGTCCGGGCGCATGCGGGCGAGGGCGACGTCTGCGAGCAACGCCGCCAGATCCCCCCAGCGACGATAAATTGTCGACGGCGTCACCCCCGCGCGTGCGGCGATTTGCGGCACGGTCACGGTCGAGCGCTCCTGCTCTTGCAGGAGCGCGTGGACTGCCGAATGAATCGACTCTTGCACCCGGGCACTGCGGCCGCCGGGGCGTAAACCTTCTTTAATAGCCATGCGGCAGACCTTAACACAAAGAATTTGCTTTAAGCGCGAGGCGGTAGCACACTCCGCAAAAGCAAAAAATTAGCTTTTGCGGAGTATGCCCATGACCAGCCCCTTGAATAACGTCGTTTCAAACCGCTCCAGCCTGTGGTTTCTGGCGATCACCTTACTCAGTTTTCTCGCCGCTTCCACCGCGCCGACGCCGTTGTATCACCTGTATCAGGATCAACTGCATTTCTCGGCGGTGGTGCTGACGCTGATCTTCGGTGTCTATGCGCTCAGTCTGTTGGCGGCGCTATTAACAGTGGGTTCGCTGTCCGACCATGTGGGACGCAAACCGGTGATCTTCTCCGCCGTGCTGCTCAATGCCTTGGCGATGCTGCTGTTTATCTATGCCGACAGCGTCACATGGCTGATCAGCGCGCGCGTCCTGCAAGGTTTCGCCACCGGCATGGCCACTGCGGTGTTGAGCGCGACGTTGCTCGATACGGATCGCCAACAAGGGCCGTTGATCAACAGCGTCGCGCCGCTGTTGGGGATGGCGTTGGGTGGTTTGGGTTGTGGATTGCTCGCTGAATTCGCTCCGGCGCCGTTGCAACTGACTTATTGGCTGCTGCTCGGATTGTTTGTATTGCAGGGGATTTATGTCTGGCGCCTGCCGGAAAGCGTCTCGCCGCAAGCCGGGGCCTGGGCGTCATTAAAGCCGACGCTGCACGTGCCGGCTCAGGCCCGTTCAACATTGTGGCGAGTGCTGCCGTTAAACACCGCGACATGGGCGCTTGGTGGTTTTTACGCCTCGCTGGCTCCGTCATTGGTGCGCACGGCCACCGGTTCAACGTCCAACCTGATCGGCGGCTCGACCGTGGCGGCATTGACCCTGACCGGTGCGTTGATGATTTTCACCTTGCGCAATCGCAGCGCCAAGCAAGCCTTGCGACTGGGCGCGAGTTTGCTGCCGATGGGGCTGGTGCTGATCTTGCTCGGCGTGCACAGCGCGAGTCTTTCGCTGTTCTTCCTCGGCACGCTGGTCGCCGGTTGCGGATTTGGCTCGGGTTTCCTCGGCGCAGTGCGCAGCCTGGTGCCGCTGGCATTGCCTCACGAACGGGCCGGTTTGATGTCGGCGTATTACGTGCTCAGCTATCTCGCGTTCTGCCTGCCGGCATTGTTGGCCGGTTATCTGGCTCGTACCTATGGCTTGCTGGCGACCACCGATGGTTACGGCGCAGTGCTGATCGTGTTGGCGGTGGGCGCGTTGTTGCTCAGCCTGCGCGCCAACGCAGTCAAGGTGTGCAGCGCTCCCTGAGTTTCGGTTAGCCTTGCTTGGCCATTCTTCTCACGGATCGATTCATGAAGATTATCCGCAGCAAAACCTTCACCGCCGACCGCGCCTGGGGCGCGCTGGACATCGCCAATATGAACGGCATCACCACGCGCCTGCACTGGACGGATCAGCCGTACAAATGGCACGTCAACGATGGCGAAGAAGTGTTCGTGGTGCTCGATGGCCAGGTGCAGATGCACTACCGCGAAAATGGCGAAGAAAAACAGGTGCAGCTCGACGTTGGCGATATCTTTTACGCCTCGGTTGGCACCGAGCATGTCGCGCATCCACAAGGCGCGGCGCGGATCCTGGTGATTGAAAGCGAAGGCAGCGTCTGACTGCTTATTGGCAAAACAGATAACAGTTAGAGATATTACCCGTTATATAGATATTCGATTCGGATCTACCATGAATTCCACCTCACCTGAGGACAGGAGTTCATGATGATTTGCCCCAACAGCGCCAAACCCGGCATCAAGCCATTTAGCCAACTTCAGCATCCGCGTGAAGTTATCCGCCAATTCACACCGAACTGGTTCGCCGCGACCATGGGTACCGGTGTGCTGGCGCTGGCGTTGGCGCAACTGCCGGTGGCGATCCCCGGTTTGCACGCCGTGGCCGAAGGGCTGTGGTTGTTCAACATTTTGTTGTTCACGTTGTTTACCCTGGCTTACGCCGCTCGCTGGATTGTGTTTTTCGATGAAGCGCGGCGGATTTTCGGGCATTCCACGGTATCGATGTTCTTCGGCACCATCCCAATGGGCCTGGCGACGATCATCAACGGCTTTTTGGTGTTCGGCCTGCCGCGCTGGGGCGACGGGGTGATTCATCTCGCCGAAGTGCTGTGGTGGATCGACGTGGCGATGTCGCTGGCCTGCGGCGTGTTGATTCCGTACATGATGTTTACCCGTCAGGAACACAGCATTGATCAGATGACCGCCGTTTGGTTGTTGCCCGTGGTCGCGGCAGAAGTGGCGGCGGCCAGCGGCGGCTTGCTGGCTCCGCATCTGACCGATGCCCACTCGCAACTGGTGGTGCTGACCACCAGCTACGTGCTTTGGGCATTTTCCCTACCGGTGGCGTTCAGCATTCTGACAATCCTCTTGCTGCGCATGGCCCTGCACAAACTGCCTCACGAAAACATGGCCGCTTCGAGCTGGCTGGCCCTTGGCCCGATCGGCACCGGTGCGCTGGGCATGTTGCTGTTGGGCGCTGATGCACCGGCGATCTTCGCCGCCAACGGTCTGCCGGGCATCGGCGAAATCGCATCGGGCATCGGCCTGGTCGCCGGCATCACGCTGTGGGGCTTCGGGTTGTGGTGGATGTTGATGGCGCTGCTGATCACCGTGCGTTATCTGCGTGACGGCATCCCGTTCAATCTTGGCTGGTGGGGCTTCACCTTCCCGTTGGGTGTTTATTCGCTGGCAACGTTGAAGCTGGCGAGCACCTTGAATCTCGGATTTTTCAGCGTGGTTGGCTGTGTGTTGGTGACGTTGCTCGCGATCATGTGGCTGATCGTCGGTAAACGCACCGTGCAAGGCGCGTGGCGTGGCGAGCTGTTTGTTTCACCGTGCATCGCCGGTTTGAAGAAATAACCTGAAATATTTAGCTAAGGTGTGGCCTGGATTGCGGTTTGTGAATCCAATAGACAGTATCCAGACCACCCCCAGCAAAATCAGGGAAACACGGAAGATGAGTCACTCCTCACAGTTCAACCTGCTGCGCACGCGACGGTTTTTGCCGTTCTTCATCACGCAATCGCTCGGCGCGTTTAACGACAACGTGTTTAAACAGTCGTTGATCCTCGCCATTCTCTATCGGCTGACCATCGAAGGTGACCGCTCGATCTGGGTCAACCTCTGTGCGCTGCTGTTTATTCTGCCGTTCTTTCTGTTCTCGGCGCTGGCCGGGCAGTTTGGCGAAAAATTCGCCAAGGACGCGTTGATCCGTCTGATCAAACTGGCGGAAATCGCCATCATGGCGGTGGGATCCGTCGGATTCTTGTTCGATCATCTGTCGCTGATGCTGGTGGCGTTGTTCGCCATGGGCACGCACTCGGCGCTATTCGGGCCGGTGAAGTATTCGATCCTGCCGCAGGCATTGCGCGAGGATGAACTGGTCGGTGGCAATGGCCTGGTGGAGATGGGCACGTTTCTGGCGATTCTGGCCGGCACCATCGGCGCCGGGGTCATCATGTCTTCGACGCACTACGCGCCACTGGTGTCCGGCGCCATCGTTGGCATTGCCGTGCTGGGTTATCTCGCCAGCCGCAGCATTCCACGGGCGGCGGCGTCCTCGCCGGAAATGCGCCTCAACTGGAACATCTTCAGCCAATCGTGGGCGACGCTGAAACTCGGCTTGGGCCAGACGCCAGCGGTGTCGCGTTCGATCGTCGGCAACTCGTGGTTCTGGTTTGTCGGGGCGATTTATCTGACGCAGATTCCGGCGTATGCCAAGGAATGGATGCACGGCGATGAGACCGTGGTCACCTTGATTCTGACGGTGTTCTCGGTCGGGATCGCCCTCGGTTCAATGCTCTGCGAGAAGCTTTCCGGGCGTAAAGTCGAGATCGGTCTGGTGCCGTTCGGCTCGTTTGGTCTGACCGTGTTTGGCTTGCTGCTGTGGTGGCATTCCGGCGGGATTCCGGACAGCGTCACTGGCCATAGCTGGGTTGAAGTGCTGGGCTTTGTGCACACGTGGGCGGTGTTGATCGACATTCTCGGTCTGGGCATTTTCGGCGGCTTCTATATCGTGCCGCTGTACGCGTTGATCCAGTCGCGCACCGCCGAGAACGAGCGCGCGCGGGTAATCGCAGCGAACAACATTCTCAACGCACTGTTTATGGTGGTCTCGGCCATCGTTTCGATCGTGTTGTTGAGCGTGGTCAAACTGTCGATTCCGCAGCTGTTTCTGGTGGTGTCGCTGCTGAACATCGGCGTCAACGCCTACATCTTCAAAATCGTCCCCGAGTTCAGCATGCGTTTCATGATCTGGCTGCTCAGCCATTCCATGTACCGCGTCGAGCATCACAACCTTGAGGCGATTCCTGATGAGGGCGCGGCGCTGCTGGTGTGCAACCACGTATCGTTCGTCGATGCCTTGCTGATTGGCGGCGCAGTGCGTAGGCCGATTCGCTTTGTCATGTACTACAAAATCTACAACCTGCCGGTGCTGAACTTTATCTTCCGCACGGCGGGAGCCATTCCTATCGCTGGGCGGCAGGAAGATATCCAGATCTATGAGAAGGCCTTCACGCGGATTGCTCAGTATCTGAAGGACGGCGAGCTGGTGTGCATCTTCCCGGAAGGCAAATTGACCGCTGATGGCGAGATGAATGAATTCAGGGGCGGGCTGACGCGGATTCTAGAGGAGACGCCGGTACCGGTGATTCCGCTGGCGTTGCAGGGGTTGTGGGGGAGTTTCTTCAGTCGCGATCCGAACAAGGGGTTTTTTCACCGGTTGTGGTCGCGGGTGACATTGGTGGCGGGTTCGGCGGTAGCTGTGGAAGCGGCGGAGCCGGCGAAGTTGCAGGTGTTGGTGGGGGAGTTGCGTGGGGCGGTTAGATAGTCGCTGATTTTTAGGGCCTCTTCGCGAGCAGGCTCGCTCCTACATTTGAAACGCGTTCCCCTGTAGGAGTGAGCCTGCTCGCGAAAGCGGTAGAGGCCTAAGCGCTGACCTTAAGCCCAATCAGCCCGGTGATGATCAACGCCACACTCGCCAGCCGAATCAACGCCATCGATTCGCCAAACAGTATGATCCCGGCAATCACCGTGCCCACGGCACCGACCCCAGTCCAGATCGCATACGCCGTGCCCAGCGGCAATTCCTTCATCGCAAGGCCGAGCAGGCCAAGGCTGATGGCCATGGCCGCAACGGTCAGTGCAGTAGGAAGTGGACGGCTGAAGCCATCGGTGTATTTCAGGCCAACGGCCCAGCCGACTTCGAACAGGCCGGCGAAAAACAGAATGATCCAGGACATGAGAGACCTCCATCGATTGACGGGGTCGTCCCCAGATTAATGACTCGATCGAGCCGCGAGGTCGTCCTCGCGTTGCGCGATAGTTTGACCAGCATTAACCCGGGGATCAAGTTTCAGCTCAGTCGGCAGCCTGTTGCGCCAGCGCCTCGCGATCTTCCTTTTCGCTCATGCGGCGGAAGTAGGTCGACAGCAGCGCACCGGAAATATTGTGCCAGACACTGAACAACGCGCTCGGCACTGCTGCCAATGGCGAAAAGTGCGCGCTGGCCAACGCAGCGCCCAATCCCGAGTTCTGCATGCCGACTTCCAGCGCCAGCGATTTGCGCTGAGCCAACGGCAGCTTGAACAGGCGACCGGTGAAGTAACCCAGCATATAACCGAAGCTGTTGTGCAGCATCACCACGGCCATGATCAGCAGACCGGATTCGGCAATTTTCGCCTGGCTGGCGGCGACCACGGCAGTGACGATAATCACGATGCTGACCACCGACACCAGCGGCAACACATCCACCGCATGACGAACCTTGTCGCCAAGCAGACGCTGGGCAACCACGCCGAGAATGATCGGCAACAGCACCACTTGCAGGATCGACCAGAACAGCTCCATGAACGACACCGGCAACCACGCCGAAGCCAGCAGCCAGATCAGCGCCGGGGTCAGCAGCGGAGCGAGGAGGGTGGTGACGGCGGCGATGGCCACCGACAACGCCAGATCACCACGGGCCAGCCAAGTCATCACGTTGGAGGAGGTGCCGCTTGGGCAGCAACCGACCAGAATCACCCCGACGGCGATTTCCGGCGGCAGGTGAAATACCTGGCAAAGCAACCACGCCACGCCGGGCATGATCACGAAGTGTGCAACCACGCCCAGCGCCACGCGCCACGGATGGCGGGCAACGGCAGCGAAGTCGTCGAGTTTGAGGGTCAGGCCCATGCCGAACATCACCAGCCCGAGCAGCGGCACGATCGCGCCTTTGAGGCCGAGGAACCACGCCGGTTGCAGGAACGCGATGACCGCGAAAATCAGAACCCAGTAAGCGAAGGTATTGCCGACAAAGCGGCTGAGTGCAGCCAGTGCGCGCATGGCTTGTTCCTTATTGTTAGTTACACCACAAAACCAAATGTAGGAGTGAGCCTGCTCGCGATGGCGGTCGTTCAGTCAACATTGATGTTGAATGTCAGTCCCTCATCGCGAGCAGGCTCACTCCTACAGTTTGGACATCACAAGGGTTTAGATCCCCTGCGGAGTCTCTTCACCACCCAGCGCTTCGACCAGCGCCGGCAGGAAGTCGCCGAAGGTCAGCATCATCAGGGTGAAGCTGGCATCCAGTTGACCCAGTGCCTCATCGCCACCGTCCTGTTCCGCCTGATCCTGCAACAGGTCTTCGAACTTCAGACGTTTAACAGTCATCTTGTCGTCAAGCATGAACGACAACTTGTCCTGCCACGCCAGCGACAGCTGCGTGACGACTTTGCCGGTGCTCAGGTGCAGCTGGATTTCTTCGCTGGTCAGATCCTGACGTTTGCAACGAACGATGCCGCCGTCTTCGTGGGTGTCGCGCAGTTCGCACTCGTCCAGCACATAGAAGTCGTCGGCAGCTTTCTGCGTGGTGACCCATTCGGTCATGGTCGCGGTTGGCGACATTTTCACGCTCAGCGGACGGACGGGCAGGGTGCCGATCACTTCGCGCAGGGTCGACAGCAAGTCTTCAGCGCGTTTCGGGCTGGCCGAGTTGACCAAAATCAGGCCTTGTTTCGGCGCGATGGCGGCGAAGGTCGACGAGCGACGGATAAAGGCGCGCGGCAGGAAGGCCTGGATGATTTCATCCTTGATCTGATCGCGTTCCTTCTTATAGACCTTGCGCATCTGCTCGGCTTCGATCTCTTCGACCTTTTCCTTTACCGCGTCGCGCACGACGCTGCCCGGCAGAATGCGTTCTTCTTTACGCGCGGAAATCAGCAGGAAGTCACCGCTGACGTGTACCAATGGAGCATCTTCGCCTTTGCCGAACGGCGCGACGAAACCGTAGGTGGTCAACTCCTGGCTTGCACATGGACGCGCCAGTTTGGTGGCCAGTGCAG
>NZ_JBIVMX010000059.1:0-36116 GCF_044753305.1 Pseudomonas sp. NPDC088429
CGCGATGCCGCAGGCCCTTGGGTGCCGGGCTGGTGGGACTTCCCGATTCCGGAATACATCACGGATGAGCGTCAGGAGGAGTATCGAGTGTTCCGGCAATCGGAGCAGCATCTGTAATTCAGATATAAGACTCGATGCCTGCTCGGCATCGAGTCTTGTTCTTGCACATGACGTTCAAAGCAACGTTTGCGTCGAGATTCTCACGACCAGAGTGGTTGGGAAAATCTTGTGCTTTGAAAATACAACCGTACCCGCAGGCGCATTTAGCTGGCCCATAAGAAACTGCCTCGTACACATTCATTTCTCGACATTCACCTGACCGATCATAGTCAAACCAACTTTTGCGGTTTCAGGGATATCCTCGAAACCAATCACAGATACCGTTTGAGGAATGGATCATTATAACTTTTGGGCGGTCTTGATACACGCCAAAGCCATCACGTCGGAGCTTGCGACAACCGCAGTGATGCCGTGTCCTGTCAACAACGTGAACGCTGCCGCTTGGCCCGACATCGAAACCAATCCACCCGCCTCAAAAATTTTCAAGTCTTCGAACTTTAGCCCGCCGACTCTGCCTCCTCCACATCCAGCCAAATGCTCCCGCATGATTCTCTCACCGGATTTTTCCAAACGTTGGGGTAGTTGCCGTGAGCCGTAATGCCACAGTTTTGTTATTCAGCGGAACAACGTCAGCGCTACATTCTCCAGATTCGCCAATCTCTTATATGCCGCGCAGTAAAGAGATCGTGAAAGGTTGGAAAATGCCAGAGTTTGTCCATCATCAAGCCGATTGCGCCGACGTTTCCAGAACTCAGGCTACCTCCCTTTACATTGGGGCCGGCATAACCGAGCCGCTCTGCCACTTCAAAAATATTGTTACAATTGCACTTCAGATACCTTCGAAGGGCGGATATACACGTAGGAGACAGCCGGCTGCGAGCCCCCGCAGCCAATACGACGTCTCTCATGGAAACCGTTGCGATAAATGTGGTTCGTCCAGCATCACACATAGTAACTACAATAAAGCTGGATGGGCCTTTCGGGCCGTGCAAGTCTTACCGCGACGCGGTAGATGTTATCCCACGAGCCGTTACGAGCAAGATCAGCACCAAGGCCGCCACACCTAGAAACGCAGTACGCAATGTGCTTGCATGAGCGACAAAACCGATAAGCGCCGGGCCCAATAGAATGCCGGAATATCCAATGGTGGTGACTGTAGAGATGGCAAGCCCTACGGGCATGGCTGTCTGCGAGCCGATTAGCGAACAATAAACCGGCACAGTGTTTGACAGACCAAAACCGACCAGTACAAAACCCATTAAATAGAGCAGCCAATAGTCAAGCAAAACAGCAATGGCAATGCCGATCACCACCAAGACACTGCCCCAGATTAGTACGCGTCGACCACCATAATAGGCTTGAAGCCTATCGCCGTTCAAACGCCCAATGGCCATCGCTAACGCAAACCCTGCATAGGCGATACCGGCCAACGCCGGCTCAACGTTATGCATAGTTGTCAAAAATACTGCGCTCCAATCCAACATTGCGCCTTCTACTAAAAATGCGATAAAGCACAGCATGCCAATGGCTAAAACGTTACCAGTCGGCCTTGCGATCAACGGCCCACCTTCATCCGCCCCATAATTTAGGATACGGGAGGCGTGACGCAGGATCGTGGAACCGATAATCACCACAACAGCCAGGGCTGCCTGTAACGGAGAGGCTCCGACCCATAGCAATGCGCTAATCAGCGCGGCACTGAAAATAGCGCCAAGGCTAAACAGTCCATGAAACCCCGACATCATCGGTCGTCCGCGGTCGCGCTCAACTATGACGCCTTGAACGTTCATTGCCACGTCAGCGGCACCAACGCCAGTCCCAAACAGTGCTAGCACTACTGCCAGAGCTACGAAGGATGACAAGGTCGCCAAGAGCGGCAACGTTAAACAAACAATGCCGGCTGATAGCAGCATTGCGAAGCGCACCCCCTTTTTTGCAGTAAGCATGCCCGCGAACGGCATCGTGATCATTGAGCCCAGGCCAAAACATAGAAGCAATAGTCCCAACTCTCCATGCTCTATGCCCGTGCGAATGCGCGCATATGGAACTAACGGTGCCCAAGCCCCCATTGACATACCGGACAATAAAAATGTGAGTCGATAAGTTAACAAATGCGGAAGTGAAATTTGAGGAACCTTTTCGGCGATAGTCATAAATACCTACAATTGAAATGCAAAAGAAAGAACCTTGCATGAGCATACCTATTTTTGGTTTTGCGCATAACCTTTCGTGTTCATGCAGGCGTTATTTATATTTTACAGCAACAATTTAGACCTATTCTTCGCACTGTGACGCACATTCGGATGAGGCGATGCACAAATAAGCGTCAACTTCTTCTATAATGTGAAATTGATTTTACTCTGTGCCTGAAAGATACTGCCCGATGGGGTTTCAACTGTACGTTGAAGAACTATAAGACGACCAGATAACAACCGCAGCGTTATTCGATTATTCAACATGTACGATTTGGCGTTTCCTATGTGTCGACTAACTAAAATCCGATTCCAAAATAGATGATTCATGGTGGGGCAGATTTAAGTCTAAGAAATTCAAGCATGTAAATACGCAATTGGATCTATTCGAAGTTGTTCTTTCTTAGCGATTTACAAAATTACGTTAGACCTTAGCTTGCGAGTTTGGTGGCGAGACGGCGAATCTTGGCTGAAACCTTGTCACCTACAATGCTTGCACGTGCAGAAATCGTCGATAAATGTCTCTAACGCCGATGAGTCGATTTGGCATTCGACTGTCCATCTGCCGTCAGCAAACATCAGTTGGTAACTACAGCAATTGATAAGCGGCGCCCTCACATCGAGCGCCCGAAACTCACGCATCAGGTCGTATGAATGAGCGTGGCTTCCGTGCTTGATCAGCCAAGCGGCAGCTCTGATTAATTGCCTGTGGCTAAAGACCAGAATGTTCTGAGCATCGTGATCCGCAAGCTTGGCCAACATTGCATCTACGCGCTCGAGCAGATGATCGAACGAGCAGCGCCAGGCCCATCAGCAGACTCGGAGTCACCGTTCTCCCAGTATTTTTTCGCATATGGCTTTCGGTCAGCTTGGGTACTGCCAGTGAAGTAGTTTGGACTCAGGTACGTAAACGCTTCAACGGGCCATACTTCGAATCGTGTGAAAGGGAAGCGTTGCGCAGTTGGTAGCGCGGTTGCGACGGCACGGTCAAAGGGCGATGAGTTGATCAGCTCGGGCATGGACGTTATGGATTGATCAGTGACGGCTCTTGCGCATCGTATCGACTTAACGCACTTTCTACATAAAGTATTCCGCAGGGAAGAGAAAAACCAGAAACAGTTACCGATTCGCCCGCCGATACCCCATAAGTATCGGAGTTTTGTTTGCTTGCACCTGGAAGGAGTGCTTGCGTAGAACTCAATCAGGTGCGGCTGCAAAGCATGCTATCAGGGCGTGAGTCCATGCAGTCTCTATAGCGACCTTACCAAGAAAACTCCGTGCTCTCCTGGTTTAAAGCTTCAGAGCGAAGCAGCAGGTGCAGCACGATTTATATCCGCTGATTTAGGGCCTTCAGCGTTCAACGCTGAGCAAACAGCGTCTGCCTCTGTCCTAATTTTGAACACTCCATGCTTGCTGGCTGAACCACCCTCTACGAGATCAACAACTCGATATCGCTTGCCGCCATCATCCAGCGTGGTGGTTTCAATCACTCTAAATCTTGCGTGCATGGTGCTTTCCGTGCATGACATTTGTGACCTACAAGTACCGGCAAAACAATACGATTTCAAGAAAGGAACGTTTTTCAGCTAAGACAATTTATGTCTGCGTTCAGAACCGTTTTCCAGATTTGATCTCCGAGGTAAGACGCATGAGGGGGCGCACCGCGCAAAATCTGCTCGCTTTCGGATACGGGAAGATCTCGTCATGGTTTTTTTCAGTAGTCGCTTGACGATTGTTCTCAATGAGCAAAAATCAGTAGACCATGATCTGCCGGAGGACAGTCATGATTTCTAATTTAGAGCTCCGCCACATCATTGAGTCTGGGTTCAGACCTCTCTCTTGTACCTGCACGACCAACCCCGATGGCTCCCTGATGATCAGGGTGTTTGAGCCTGAAACTGGTCGCGTCGAATTGTTGGAAACAGCGATCTCTACTGCGAATTTGACGTCCAGTCGCTCCATCGCGAATCTAATTGGCGAGCTACGCAGCGAGATGGCGTCTAGAAAAGCTTCATTTGCCGAGCAAGGGCACAGTTGAGCACGTTTCCCAAAGCACAAAACGATGCTTAAGCGTGGGCAGGAAAGTTAAACCACTGGCCTATCGCCCTTTTGGGCTTTAGCCCGGCTCGGATCGCGCCGTACGACAATCGAAGCCACGTAGGATCTTGCTGAAGCGGAGTGTTAGAGATGGCCTTTACCTTCACCCTTCATTACCAACTTAAGTCCGACGAGAACGATATGGACGCGCTTGTGGAACGCTTGGCCGAGGAAGGCTGCGATGATGCATTGGTCGGAATCGGACAACCAGGTCGCTTGGCATTGGAGTTTGTCCGTGAAGCTCCCTCTGCAGATGACGCAATCGAGGGTGCCATAAAAGACGTGCGCCGAGCCGTACCTAACGCACGCTTGATCGGGGCGGCTCTCGCTCCAGCCTGACTGCAGGCGCCATACATTGCGCGGGTGGTTCATGTGAGATTCGATAGACGAGATGTTGGGCTGCAGAGCTTAAGATATTTTGCTATCGCTCTATGGGGCTTTAGCCCGGCTCCACTTTACCTCCTCACGTTTGGCCTCCGTTGCTATGAGCCGGCAAGCATTTCCCGCCAGTAGGTTCTCCGTGGCACGTTTTATAGATCCGGATAATCATCAAGATTAAGGCTAGGAGCACCCCCGTCCACTGGCTCGCGATTAGGCGTATGTATTACTCCGGCTTCAGCATCGGCTCGCATCTGATCAAGCTCTTTGTCAAAAGCCTTATCCTGGACTGTGCGTTTGCTAACGTAGGGCTTCCGCTCAGGGTCTCGCTGCGCTGCATAAGTCGTTAGCGCGTCCGGTTCGTCCAGCAGCTTTTGTTGAACCTGAGATTCGAGCATCGCACGAAGCGAGTCTTTGTCGGGACGGTTTAGCATTGTCATACTCCTTTCGGTCGCCCAGATCCTCCAGCAATGGTTGGGCAAAATGGGGCGGTGGTAAGAACAGATTCGATCAATAGGTCTTTGGGTGCTGAAGGTGCGGATGGCTCCGGGCACACTCTGTAATTGACTATGAAGTCTTTTTGAACCCACCAGCTAGCGAAGCCAGAGTTCTTTGTTCTGGGAAGCTAAAACGATGATGCCTGTCGCTCCTTCGGGCTTAAGCCCGGCTCGACGTCTACACGTCATTTGGTCTGCTCACGACGCCCACTGCAGATTTTTCTTAGGAAAACGCGGCCTCGATAAATGCCTCTAGCGCTTTATCTTCCAGTATCTCAATAGAGAAGTGTCCGAAGCGTTTGGGCAACCAAATGATGCGTGCCCCAGACGGGGATTGCAGGTTCGCACGAGCCAATGGCTTTCCATTTTCGTCTTCTGGCTGAACACCTGCGGCCATCAATTCGTCATAGGCTTTCTCGATGTCCGGTGTCGAGTAGCAGTGGCGGTAAATCATCCCTTCACCCGACGTATCCAATAGCTCTTTCAGGTTCCCCGCCAACGGCTGTACCAACATGAAACGCTCTTGGCCCATCAGCGCAATCGCGTAGCGCACATGCAGGCCACCTCGTTCCCAGACGAGCGTTTTGGAGATCCTGGCGTTAAGTACCTGCGCGTAGTACGCACAGGCTTCGTCGAGATTCTTGACCAGCACATCTACGTGACTGAATTTCAGATCCATTTGCAGTTCCTCCTGTTGAAACGGCGTCCATGGAAAACACGACATCGATGCTTCGCTGATCGAAAACTTTTATCCAAAGTCGTAGTGAAATATCAAAACGACACTGGTAATGTCCCGGCCACGTTCGTCAAACCATTAAGGGATGGAGGCGAAAATAGAAGCCCTGGAGCCGCGAACCTCCGGGGCTTTGTTTTTTCTACACTTTGGCTTTTTCACGTACGGTTTCCATTGCTACTGCACCGGCAATGGTTACGTATTTGTACGTGCAGGCTCAGAGCGCGGCGAGCAAGTGTTCGAGCTGCTCACGCTCCCAAGCACTCAATAGTTCGACAGGATCAGCTCCGTCGCGTTGCCAGAGTTCAAGTGTCCCGACTCGGCCATCAGGCGACCTACAGTACTCGCAGTAATCCAGGGTGTCACAGTCGTTGAAGAGGGTGAGTCGCCAGCCCTCAATCTCAATGGGCATGAGGCCATGGTAGATCTCATTCCATGACTGGATGGTGCTACGCATCATGATTCGTTTGCCGAGTGGGACGTCCATCAATAACTGGCAGACCTCCCGGGCGGTGAGAGGGGAGTTTGTGTTCAATTCATTCTGAGCTCGAGTCATCGCCTGCCCATAGCTAAGCTGCGGTATGAAGTGGCGTCAATGGAAGGTCGCCTCTTCGGGCCAAAGGGCCCGGCTCATCAATTAGCTAAGCATATCCCTCACGATGTAAGCCAAATTTCTCGCATCGTCTATCCCTCGGTGATAGGTATTCGCTCCACTTTTGAGTTTTGCACGAACAGCCTTTCCCAGCGTGATAATGTCCTCATTACATCCAGGACGGACACTTCGATGAAACTCGACAAAGACTTAGTACGCGAGATCCTGTTGGCCATTGAGGCCAGCGACAAAACCCCTGATTCCTGGATCGATCTCACCATCGAAAGTCATAGCGAGGATGAAGTCTCCTATCACGTCATGCTGCTGCACGAGGCTGGGCTCGTAGTGGCGCAAGACCTTTGCTCAATGAATGATTTTGATTGGCGGCCAAAACGCATGACCATCAAGGGGCACGAGTTTCTCGACACCATTCGAGATCGTGAAGTTTGGCGTTTAACGAAAGCAGGCGCTGAAAAAGCTGGAGGGGTGAGCCTGGCTGTGATGTTAGAAATTGGCAAAGCATACGGTAAGCAGGTGCTCAAGGATCGGTTGGGAATTGAGCTGCCATGAGTGACATGGACATCAATTACAACGGCAACGACATCCTCAAAAAGCTTGTCGAAGACGAAGGACGAGCTGGGTTATTGAAGCGACTGGGCGGTTTTCTCATCGCATCGAACGCCTGTTTTTTCCTGGTCTTATTTCTAGTGCTATGCACCAGTCATGTTCCTTCATGGGTGTTGTCCACTCTTTCTGCCGTGGCTGTCTTCCCCCTGTACGCTATCGTATACGGCTGTCAGCAATTGGCTCATGCCAACGACCTAGCTCGAAAAAGAATGTCGGTGGGATATCGCATCGGGGCCTTTCAGCTAGACCGTGGTCTTAACGGAAGGCCGACTCGTTCCCCCTATCGCCCTTACATCTATGCTCCAAACGGAGAGTTGCTTGCCGTTTTGTACAACCAGTGCGATGTGAAGCCCCTGATTGCGCTCCACCTAACCGGGAAGCTCAGCCCTGAGTGGTTACAGCGTCACTGTGTCCCCGAATCAGCTGCGATTACAGCAGAAGACAATAAACGCCACCAGCAGCGTCAGGAAACTGCAGCTCACCAGGCTCAAGTCGCACGCGCGCAAGCGAAAAACTGAGCCAGACAATAGGCCCGCCACATAAAAAAGCGGTCACGGCATCACGGAGGCCGCCAAGTTTGTGATTGGGCGGCTTCGCCTTAATTTTCAGCTCAAATCTTCGTGCCTACGAGCTGAGGTGGCCATGCGCTGGATTGCCTGTGGGGAATGGCCAAATGTTCGCAGGAAAGTCTGTCTCATCCTTTCCTGTCTCCGAAGCGCGTATCTCGGCAATCACCTCAATGGGGTGGCGTCTGCTATCGAGCCTGTACGAATACACGAGAGACCTCAAAAATACTTCCCGAATACTCTTCAGCTATCCCATGGATACAACGGCGAGGTCACTGTGTTGATCCATAGTGGGCTCCGGCCTTTGTGATGCCCATTTCAGCAAGGCACTCGCTGTATTCAATCAGCGATTGCTGCTTCACCTTGTGATTGACGTAGTCGACAAGAAAAAACACGGGGAGCGGCAGATGAGGCTCTGGGACATCTCGCGCCAAGCAGATAATGTGAACCACACCGTACAGCTTTGCCACCAAGATGATCGCTGCTCGCCCTCCGGATTGACTGACTTTGCTGAGAAAGATCACGTGGTGATTGTTGGGGGCTGCGTCGAGCATCGCTTTCATCGAAACATCCTCGACGATTTGGCCACCCACAGACGGCGTCCCGGTCAGTATTCCGTCCTTAACCTTCCGGAATCCGAAATCGGCCACGTAATCCCGCCCTAGATAATAGGCCAGCAGGTTGATGCCTATCTTCGCAATCACTCGCTCTATTACGCCGATGGTCACTGTCATCCCGACCGAAACGATAGGGCCCTCTATGTCTTTCGTAACCTGGGTATCGAATGAAAACTGGTCGACGGCACGAACAAAGAAATTGAGGGCGTCCTCGACTGTGGTACTTGAGGTCTTGAGCACGATGCTCCCGTTCAGGTTCCGGAAGATCGTTGCAGCAGGGATCATACCTTTCGTGCGGGTCTGATCGTAACTTTCCAGCCATAGGCATTCCTGAGGAGGCTTGGCCTGAAGCTTTGACCCACCCACTTGGGTGTAGGTCTCACCTGAGCGAAGCAAGGTGATCGCTTCGTACCGCAGCTCATGCTCAGGGCCCCGTTTGCGAATGCAGGTAACTTGATCGTTCTGAAGCATGGTGGACAGTGACGTGATGAAACTGCGTAGTTCATCTGGGCCTACGGCGGAAGAATCAAATGTCTTCTCGCCTGTTATCTTCAACTGCGGCAGGACAAGCGGTTTCGCGTGCGGGCCGAAGTCAATTTCATCCGGATATCCTGATCCATTGGCCATCTGCTTGTGCTGGGCTTGAATGCCTGGCGCGGTGGTGCGCTTACCTCGGTGGCGGCCCTGCGGCTGCATGAAGGCGCGAGCGATGCCGATGGGGGAACTGCGCAACACCTCCCGCTCCAAGTTGCCAAAGACATCCGTGTTGCAACGCCGACACACCATATCAACCAGCAGGAAGCGACTGTCGTCTGCTCCAAGCCCAGCGCTGATGACATGTTCGTCAGAGAAGGGGCCTGGCCCATCGCAGTAAATGCACAGAAGTGAAGAGGCTGTCGATTGAGTGTTCAAGGAGGGGCTCCTGCAAGCAGCCAAGGGGAGTAACTCGGTAATTATCTAATTTGGAGGTGCCCCAATTTCCCTTCAGTCCCGGTGTGCCCTCGCCATCCATGACGAGGGGAAGGTCGATCAGGGGGAGGCTGTTACGGCTTTTGTATTACCCCGGCGAGCTTTGCGAGGTACCACGTTGGAAGCGGATGGCGGTGCAGCCTGGCCGAAATCGCCATCAGCACTTCCCAAGGCGTGTTGTGCCAAGCGAAGTCCTCTGGGGCAGCGGCGTGACTCGGCACTTTAAGCGAAGCTTCAACTTCCTCTGCTGGCGTCTGCCTGAAGCCTGTCACGCTGCGGGACACACCAACGGCATTCAAATAGACCCCGGAGCTCGTGAGCGTCTGCAGTGACTTTTGGGGGAACCACCGCTCCTTGGTCACTCGCTCCAGCTTCGGAACAATCACCGTAGAAAGTTGATCAATACCCTCCTGATCCCTCAACAGCGCGACCATGGTTCCCAGCAGTGGCACCAATGTCGAGGTTTGGAAGAATCCCTCCCTCCTGGTTTCCTTCCCATAGTGCAAGGCCATGGCATCTTCGAGATCATCGGTATCCACCGGCATGATCCTGTTCTGCTCCAGTCCTGTGTCAAAACGGTCAATGCACTCTCGTACGATGAGTTGGGTGCTGGTGACGTCACCTGCAGCCATGATCGCTGCCATTGCGAGCGAAAGATCGATGGCCTGGCCGTCGTAGACCGGCAAAAAGCAGCCGTTGTGAGCATTGATGAAGGACACGAGTTTTCCGTGCATGGCTAAGACAGCTGCCTGATCTGCTTTTGTTGCTAGGAGCAGCAGAAGTGTGGTGCCCAGGCGGCCAAGCTCGTCGCATACCAAGTCCATATAGAGCACATGATCTGGGCGGTACCGCAGGACATTCCGACGGTTGAGAAGCGATGGCATCACGCGTTCGTAGTACCGCTGCAGGGCATCGGCATGGAGTTTCGCAAGCGTTTCGAATCGCTTCAGAAACTGTGCGTCGTTTTGCAGGCCCAGGGTGATTGATTCGCCCCACAGTCGCAGCAAGAGGTATTCACCCGCGAGAACGCCAGGCTTCTGGTTCCCTTCGCTTTCGCCCCAAACGAGCAGTACGGCCCACCCCACCGCAGCCGCAGCAGCGCGTTTATGGAAGCGGTTCCGGCGCGAGTTGTCGGAGGCGTCCGGGTCATCCTCCAGAGGGCTCATGCAGTCATCGAGGAACCGCACGAACCGGACGAATGACGCGTGCGTGTCTTCCAGGCCGGCCAGAGCGGCCCTCAGGTCAGACTTCCCCTTGTCGAGCAGCAACGCGTCGTCGAAAAGATACTGCTCGATGAACGGGCTCAATTGATCCATGCCCCAGAATTCCAGCGAGCACAGCGTTGAAAATTCCGTCACCTCTTTCGACAGCGCGGAAAAATCCGACTGCGCGTCTTGCTTCAGGACACCGTTTGAAACCAGGATGATGCGCTTTTTCAGCCCCCGCAGGGGTTCTGGCACTCGATTCCGGACGTACTCGGTCGACGCCTGGCGGATGGAGGGCAGGATTGCCTGCTGGGTGCCGTAGAAGTCGTTCCGGCTTACATTTCCGAACTTGATTACGAACAGGAAGACCTCGTTGTCACCTTGGGCATTTTCCTTGGTCGACATCACGTCGACGCCACCCTGATTCACACCAACCTGGGCACGGCTCAGCACCGAATGACTCATGGCTTGGAGAAGATCCGGAAGGAGGGCGTCCAGTTCGTCGCGTTCGCGAAGCCCTGAAAGGTAATGCGAGAGAACCAGCTGGATACTCATTGGCTAGGTTCCTCCCACAGTCGATGCACCAAATGGCTGTAAAAGAGCGGATCGGCAGTCCAGGTCTGAGGCAGTTCCACGCTCATTTCGTGGGTGATCATGGGGATCATCGTTTCTACGGTTTCTTGATCAGTCTGGTACTCCACGGCCACCTGGTTGGAGTACTTGAAGTGCTCAGATAGCATGAACATATCGGCCAGGAAGGAATCACCCCGGGCCTGCTCGGTCACCGCTCGACTTTCGTTCCGGCGTAGGTAACGGAAGCTTCGGCGCATTTCCGATGACATCTGAAGTTCCGCCAGGTGGGGCAGGGCTTCCAGCTCACGGAGTTCGGAGGTAAGCCTCTCGGCGAGGTGCAGGGCGAGCGGCGAGTCGGCAAGCGGAGAGGACTCTGCTTCCAGAAGGCGCTTGCAGGTGGCCGGGTGCTCGACTGCCAGAAATCCTACGACCGTGGCCGTGGTGCTCGAAATCAGCGGGCTAGGGGCCAGGTCTTCGTTCATGCTCAGCACCCAACCCAGTGTGGCGACTACGGGAGCATCCAGCGCACACAACCTGCGGGCTACCGTGGTGGCGCATTTTTCTGTAGTACCGGACAGCGCAAACCTAAGCAACTCAGGGTGTTGCAGGTAACGGACGCTTAGCTCATGGATCAATGCCTTGCTCAGCCTGTAATGCCCCTTGTTGCCGATCCACTCGCAGGCGGCTCGCAGAAACAAGTCGGGGGTCGCGATCTTGCGAAGGCAGACTTTTGTCTCCTGTCGGAGCGTCTCAGCGTCCACCCCTGACTTTTCCGCTTCTCGCCACAGCGCATAGAACTCATCCAGTAATGCCTTGCCATCTGGGTCGGGGTCGGCCCGGTAGAGGCGAAGGTAAAAATCGTTGAACCGCATCATGTCCATCTACATCGGCTCCTGGGCGAGAGTAAACGCTCGTTGAAAAGACCTTCATTGTGACTGGTCACGCCCTGTTTGGCGTGCAACACCGCTATCGAACCATCACTTTTCGTTGCCGCGCAGTAAACGTTCCGACAACACACCTTAGTTCGCCATAGCCGATCGAGAGATGGCTTTTGGAGCTTGAGGCTACTGCTTCTTCGGAATATCTATTGCGACGGTATACCGCCGCGCAATCCAGCCTTCAAGGATTTCGCCTGATACATCAACAGAAAGGTACATCGACACGTGCACACGGTGTCGCAGTAGATGCAGATGGACTCGTTGAGCCGTGGCGATTTTATCATGTGTGCGTATCCGTGGATTTATTCGCACTCAACATGATCAGTATGACCATTCACAACGGTAAGGGGGTGAGACCGCCGAAGCCATGTCTAGAGCTTATGAAGGCTGGGTGCTGAGACTTCGAGTCTACGCGCGACAAGCTTTTACTCTAGATGAAAATGTTGCTTTTTCGGTCGCAGGGGCCTGGCTCAGACAGTAACGGGAGCATCGTAATCTGCAACGGTATTCATAATAATCTGTTCCTACGAAGAATATTTTTGCATCTTCGTTAAAGCCAGCCCTCAAATCGTCCGATTAGAAGTTTAAGAACATACTGATGGGGACATTTATGAGTGAAGAGAGGGCGCAACCAACAGTGTTTTTTGCAGAGCGCGAGTTTATATGTTGGCTAGGGCGTGAGGATGACGAAATGTATTCGTGCCAGGTATCCAGACAGGGAGATCACTACGTCAGTGTAAATTTAGACATCATGTCTATTAGGTTCGTCGACGACGTAGCAGAAGATATCGCACGCTGTCTTTACGATGCTGTGCTCATTACCGTGGGAAATCTCGCAGGGTTTGTGCCAACGCCAGCAGTTCGCCAATGTATGCTTGAGAGGACATATCGTAAAAGAGTTTCCGGAGAGTGGAGTTACTGCGCCAATGGCAGGTTTAACTGCCACGAGACAGAAGATGAAATCTATGTTGTTGAGCTCGCGATGGATGAGAGCGACAAAACTGAGCGGGTGAGGGTTTACACGGTTGAGGACGGTGGAGTAGAGCTTGTTTTCGATTTCATGTGCTATTCGTTCAGCATGCACGACGCAGTGTGGCTTTCTAACGCTTTGATGGAGGCAATGGGACGTGAGCCTTTGGATACCTTGGAGACAACAAGCAAAAGCTGCAGGCCGATGGCTGGTTTCTATCCGGCTGAACTCTGTTTGAATGGTAGGTAGTCCACTAGGATCCTAGCTAGGCAACCCATGCGCCGTTGTGGCTCGACCTGGTGAATACGCGGCGGGGGCGAAGGTCGCCGCTTCGGGCCAAATAGGCCCGGCTCAATGAGGCTTCTTCTTGGCTATGAGCTGACAATGCTACTGCAAACCCGAAAAAATCTCCTGAGTAAACCAAACAGGTAAACCAATCTCCAGCCCATGGCAGTTAGATGGAGGGCTTACCACGACGCCGAGGTTGATCAACCTGCTTAGCTGGTCGCTCGCTATCTCAGATGGAAGACCGGTAAAGGTTTCGAAATCGGTGCGAGGTAACGCGCCCTGAATCAAAAGTGCTAGGAGTGCAGGCATTGTTTCTGGCCTGACGCCTGCTTCCGAAAGTAGCGAGTTTGCTCTGTACGCACGAGTGACGGACTCACGGAGCTTTCGACGATTCAAAGCAACAGTCATGTAATCCACCTCTTCATGGCAGACATCAAGCATGAGTGCGATGAAGCCGAGAAGGGCTTTGTCTGTTCGCTGGAAACCACCAGCAAGTTGTCTCTCTGGCGTGCCACCAGCTAGGCCCAGTGCAGCGTGATACTGCTCCCGTCTACGAGCTATGCCACGAGGCAGCGACCACAAGTGCGGATGCAGTCCGATCTGAGCGAAATGCATATGAACGATCAACCTCGCCACAGCCCCATTAGCGTCAGATAGCGGTTGAGTTTGTACAATGTGATAGTGGTGGGCTAGCGCCGCAATGAGACGGCGACGAAGCTCCGTGATTTCCCCCAACGTGGTCTGCGTGCTAGCTAAGTTGGTTGCGCCTTCCAGCACCTCCAGGACTGTGTTGTGCCCGTCGATGATCCTCGAGTACACAGCGTCAGAGACCTTCAGCTGTCTGCTTAAGCATGCCGCAGTTTCAGGTGCGATCAAGCCGGCTAGAAAAGCTGTCTTCGTTACAAGCGAGTCTGCGCTCGCCAGAATTGGCTGAGAAATCGAATCGGGAAGGGCCGGGTTTGAGACATTCATGCCGCTGACATTATTCGCGACTGGGTTGAAAGGCAATCCGAGTACCGCTGCAGCTGGCGTTCTTATCGAAGGTGGCCGTCCATCTTCAATAGTGCTTTGATTCAGGCAGTGGCTTGAATGGACGTGTCGACGTGATTGAACAGAGTTTTAAAATTAGATTTTCCGAGATCGAAACCGCAGTGCCATCGGCGCCGGGTCTCTATGAGATCGTAACTGACGAAGGAAAGCTGCTGAAGGTAGGGATCAGCGGCAATCTACGTAGACGGCTTATTCAGCACAGGCAATCCAAGCAATCTCGTCTCAAGCTTAAGGAAGGAGGAGAATGGAGCAATCCTAATGATGTCCTGAGCAAGCAGTCGATACTCGCGAAGCACTTGTACTTCCACTCGCCTGTCACTGGCTACGATTTGAAAACGGAAGCAGGTAGGCAAGCCTTTCTGGAGCAGCAGTGCCATCTGTTGGTAACCGTAACCTTGACTCGGGAGGAGGCTCGCGAGATGGAACGGTTGAAGGAGCAAAGCGGTGCATACCAGTTCGTGGGAGTCACGAAGACGTCTAGCTAGGATGACTAGGCTACCCATCGAATTCATATTGTTCCGCGTCTGAGGCCTACACAGTGGGCAATGGGGATGTCGCTACTTCGGGCCACCTGGCCCGGCTTGGTGGTTGGTTTTTTCAGATGGAGGTGAAAGTGCTGTCATCGATCAAGGAATACCAACCAGGGCCCCAGATCTCACAGAGCATTTGGATGACCCTCGGTCTGCCGTCATGCGGCACCAGGCTTCATGACCTCGTTCATGAAGGACTGCCTTTCGAATACCTCGAACGGATAGCAAGCGTCTTGCAGGTGCAGCGAGGGGTTGTCTCCAAAGCTATTTGCATGTCTCCCACAACGATGGCCCGTAGGGCGAAAGCAGGGCGGTTCGACACCGTAGAAAGCGACCGCCTGGTTGCATTGGTAGCTGTTTTTGACGAGGCCCTTTCCCTCTTCGAAAACGATCAGACCGCAGCGACGGACTGGATGAGCTCGCCGGTGCGAGGGCTCGGATCGAAGTGTCCACTCGACATGCTGGGGACGAGAGTGGAGGCGAAAGCTGTCTTCGATCTTATCGGCCAGCTGGAGAGGGGAGTTCTTGTATGAGACCCGACAGACGGACTATTTGATGGGCTCCATCATCTTGGCATCCTCTAACAATCCTCAGGCTGACGAATACCCCATGAGGTTCTAACGCATCTACCTATGCGCTGCTAGGTGTTCTATCTCGGCTGTCCATAGTCGTAAAAAGCGATTCCAATCTCTCGCATAACAATCTTGCCGCAAACGCGTAGACCAGGTGCTCGCCTCTTCGAAACGAGTGCTCCAAGGCTCTGGTATGTTCTCGTCGAGCACGACTACAAAATGCGAACCGCTGACTCCCACGATTTCGGTTTCTGGAACGCGTTTTCTTAGCTCCTCAACCGACATGGCGACTGCATCGCCAATGGGATCATCTCGATCTTGGCGCTCAATTGCATCAAGAATCGCAAGGTGCTGAATCGCTCGAACAGAGCTACCGCAACGGTTAACTAAGGGCCAAATCACAATCCCTGCTGGAGTGCAGGATTGGTTCACGCTGAGGGAAGGTGATTGAGTTGAGTTCATTGAGCAGGAGGGCGGGCAGTTAGCGATGGCTTTAGGTCTCGATCCATAGTTGCCGTCAAAGCCTCTTCGCGTTCAATGTATTTTTCTTTGCTGATTTTTCCTTTTTTGAAATCTTCCAGAAGCCGCTTCCTTCGCATTTCATACGCTTCGTAAGTCCTGGCGACTTCAACGTTATGAATGACCTGTTCGTACTTGGATTTGGCCTTGAATGCGTTGTCTACGTAGTCAAGTAAGCTCTCCAGTGTGGCATGGCCGCTCATGGACATTGCCCGCTCGGCCAGCATCTTGTTGGTCATCAAAGTCTGTCTAAACGAGTCGGGGCTCAATGCCTGTGTTTCAGCAATGAGCTTAGCAACAATGTTAGTACAGAAAGCGTGCCTGAAGAGGTGCGCACATGCCTGCTCTTCAACTCCTGCGGCGCGTCGGATCAACGAAAATTCGGTTGTGAAGGTATCTATCCCAAGGGGTCGGCCGCCTCGCTCGGTGACAAACAGAAAACCGTGATCTGGGACGCCTTTGAATTGCTTCATAATGATACGGCGGTCGCCGCGAATGTAGTTTATGAGGTCGTCAATTAGGACGGGGCTGAGTTCAAGCTCTCGCGTTAAGCCCATCCCACCTCGTTTTAATGTGGTGATAGGGATGATAGGCTTTTTGACTTTTGAGGCAGCAAGTATTTGGGCAACGTTAATTGCTTGAATCTCGGCTCGTCGGGCGCCTAGTTCCTCAAATAATGAAATCATCAAGTGCCGGCGATTACTTAAAAATTCCGACGAAGATATCTCATCGATAGCGTTACGCAATTTGGCGATAGTAGCTTCACCAATAGGTCGGCGGGTTTTCTTGGCATTGGCTGTTCTGAACGACCTGTGGTGAACGCTGGAGCGCTTGAAGGCTCTTCCATTTCGGTAGAAGACTGAGTCCACCATTACAATCGAAATAGTTCCACCTATCCCAACGAAATTTTGCACCCTGTTCATCTCTCCAACATGGGCAAGAAAGTTCAAGCACCTTCTGCCAATATTCGTAATCCTACGCTCCGTTCTTTTGAGTTGACTTTGATTGTTGGGCTTAGTTTCTTTGCGAAGTCCATCGATGAAGTCGCAGAAGTCGTCGTCAGAAAGGGCTATAAAGCTTAGATTGTTGTAATAGCAAAATCTAATCAGGTGGCTAATTTGACCGGCGTATTCGCCAAAGGTACCCCCTTTGGTGCCCACTCTTGATGGGCCATTACCACCACGACCAGGCTGCATACGCGTCTTGATCATGTAGGCGTTGGCTTGAAGACAAGGCGAGCCATCTGGCCATATCATGAAGGGCATGTTGCTGCCATCAATCGTGTGCATCTTATCCTGCGATAAGTAGTTATAAAGTCGCAGCTTTGGAATTGGAGTAAATAATTGAGCTGCTTCGGGGTACTCAACGAATCGCTTGATCATGGGGTACCAACTTTAAGTGCTTTTTAGTGGATAAAATAGCCACGTCATCAAAAGGCGCAGGGTTCAATCCCAATATCTTGATGATCCTGTTGATGGCATCGTTGACTCTCTTTTGCCGCAATCCCATATTGGTGGTGTCAGCGATTGTGATTAAATCCCTGCGATTAATTTCTAGCGCTTGTATAAGTACCATGTTCACGGCTTGTAACGAGGAAATAGAGGCCTTCAACTCTTCGACCTGAATCTCCAATGCGGATCGTGTCCGCTTCTTCGGGGTGGCTAGCTCCTCATTGAACTTGCGTATCGCTTCCTGCGCATTTACCCGTAGTTTATCCAGATGTTGAAAGTTTCGATCGACCTCGAGCCCTGTGAGTCTTTTTTTCAAGGTGTTGAGGCTGATAGGCCTGATCACGAAATTTTCATCTCGTATAGAGAACCTCATTTCTAAAGAGCATAGGCTGCCTTGGCTCTTCAGTGCATCCAGAACCTGTTTGTTTTTTGCATAGGTTCCTGGTGAGTATTCTATATCGATCAACAAACAAAAAATGCTTTCGATGGAGTGATCAATTACTTCGCGCTTGGACAGTGTGCTCATTTTTATTCTCAGCTAACAATGAAAAGGATTTGCATGGATTTTCCATTTTCATCTTTGAAGAATTTTGGTTCGATCCTTGCTTTCCCTTCTTCCAGCATCGCCGCGAGGTAATCTTCAATTTTCTGTTCATCAACAAGCGCAAATTTCGTAGTACCAAACTCCGCATACAGCAGATCTTGTAAGTTTTGGTAATTTTCCAACCGGTCGTGCTTGGCTAAGTCAGCGAAATAGCGAGCGCCCGCTCCCCGGAGATCTTTAGGCTCCAAGCACTCGGTCAGGTAGTGCCAGATGTGTTCGACGTCGCGATGGCCAAGCATCCAGCGCAGTGTATCCAGATCGCCAAAACTGTTAGTGTAGAAAAACATGATGGCGAAAAAGCGCCGCAACTGGTGTTGACGAACGTAGTAGCGCTCACCCTCCGTTGTGACATCACTTTCAAAATAATCACAAGCGAAGTCCAAGTGTCGGTTGTAAAGATGCAGTGAGCAATCCTGCAGCACTTTATGCCCCATAGAGGGCGGAGTGGCAAAAAGGTCGGATAGATCGTCGATAACCCCGAGACGCTTGAGCAGCTTTTGGAGGCGACGAAGTTCCTCAATCATTTCGACGGCGACGGCGTCGATTGGGCGAGATTGGCGCTGTCGAATACCTAAGGCCCTACGAGTGGACTTGGCCAACTTGAAGATGAGCCACGACTTGGTTATGTCTAAACATTTTTTAGCTTCCAGAGTGATCAATTCATCAACGCGCCGTGCCATTATCATCCCAACGGTCAGTTGGACGCTGCCTAGGTAGACGTACACTAATTCTAGTAACCCGTAGTTTGCACGCAACTGTTGGAAATACTGTTCTCGGCTTCCTTTTCGGCGGGATCTCGTCAAGGTTTTGCGGTGGCTGGAAAGACCTAGTTTTTTGACACCGAAATTCGCAAGTTCTGGGCCAATTATTTTTAGGAGTTCGGCCTGAGGCAGTCGGGTCATTGAAATGTTTCGGGCGTGGCAATAGGTCGCGACTCTGACGAAGCCATTTAGAATCTTCCTTCCATGCTCGAGATGGAACTCCATGCTGCGGCGGAACAGTTTCAATAAGTTTCCAGAGGGCACGCTTCTGAAACGGGATGATTGGTTAAGTGTTGGAACATGTTCTTTGATCGTATCCGTATCAGAGGGGGCAGGTAGACCCAACGTACTGAGCGATGCACTATTCACTAGAGTGTAGCGATAGTAAAAGTATAATGTATCTTGGAGAATCTCGGATTCGCCCGTGGTAACACTGACCGAAGGATATTCTCGTTTGTAGCTTTGTTCGTTTGGAAAGAAGCTCAGCATCACCAATGCTGATTTTGCAGTCTGCCGTCCTCGTAGTGTGTCTGGGTAAAGACGTTCAGAAAGTGCTTTAGTGCTGATCTTGTAGCCATCGTTATTACCGTAATACAAATTAGCTTTCATCATTGCCGCACGAATCCTCGGGATTTCAGATGCGGCAATATCGAGCTTGATATCCTCACATACGTCATCACTAATCTCCAGCATGCTCGGATATTTGGCAAAAATTTTCTCTGCCTCGGAATCGCTGAGAGTGCTTAGTTGAAGCTTGCAAAACGCGGTTACACGCTCATGCCACGCATAAATGGAGTCTTCAGACCATGCATAAGCGGCTAGGTGGTTTAGTATTCCCTTCAAGTTATCCGCGTCTAATGCGCCAAGGCCGAATCGGCAAAGATCGTAGCTTTGAGCATTTATTAACAGGTAGTCAATGAGTCTCGATGAGCAGGCCAAGCGCATGTATTGCGATACAGGCGCGAGCATAGCAAACTCCTCATTCACTCCATTTGTACCGATGATGAGCAGATGCTTAAGCGAGCGTAACAAGATCTCATTTTTGTCGTCAGTCAGCATGCTTCCGTCCCATAGACTGACTCCCCAATGGAGTTCGTAGGGGATCTTCTGTGTAGTCTGGATTACCCAAATATTTTCATTGAATTCGTTGAGCAGCCAAGGCGCAGTTGTGTGGGGCGCTGCTTCGACCAACTTAAAGTCTTCAAGAAACTCATATCCGGATTCACGCCCAGTGAGAAGGGACATAGATCAGCGCCTCCATCTTCTTTGAATCGACCAATTTCAAAGCAGTGTCCAAGTGTTTCTTCAGCAGCCGGTTATACCCACCGGAGATCTCGGCTTTGATTTTCTCTGCAAACGATGCCCAGTACTCTGCTTTGCCGCAAACCCGAGTTCGATTGCTGGATGCCGCGACTGCTGCTTCAAGTGAGAGCAGCGAGGCGAGGAAAGGCACCCCAATAGAAAGTACGGCCTCGCTGGTTTTCGTTGTTTTCCGCTGCTCCTTCCGCTCAGGATCAGAAGCTTGGGATGGGATCTCTTGGATCCGGTGGTTATCCAGAAAGGTATCCAGCTCGTCCATACTATTAAACTTAGTAACCTGAAGCAGGTGAGGGCTGTCTTTCATGGCTTCGCACACCAGCGCTTTCTGGAAAATCCTGATCCATCGTGCCTTGATGAAAGCTAATAGGGCGTCCGGGAGGTAATGGCTGAGCAAATCTGGGTAATAGTGTTGATGGCCTAGAGCTTTAGACATTGCCTCGGAGCTTTTACTCTTCATGAAAACTGCGACAGCCGCAGATGCTCTAATACGTCCCAGTCGCACCCGTTGGATAAAGCCCACCAGTTGCTTCTCAGGCAGATCGCTGTGTGGCGTGAACTGGGCGATTAGTTCCTCTCTCAGGCCACTGTCATTAGCAAAGCCATTATCAGTCCATCGAGGCGTGATGTCTGGCCCAAAGACTGTTGTGCCCCTAGCTGAATTCACAAACAGTTGGCGCCAAACGTCATTGCCTTGGCCTTTGAGTTTGCGCCGACCAAGGCTGGTAATCTCAATGATGTCTTTAACAACAGCAAATGAGGTGTCGTTAAGTTCAATGATCTGTTCCCGAACCTCCGATTGTTTACGTTCTTTGTAGCCAATGAGCAGCCGTTTCTCCTCATCAAACCCTGTCAGTTGCCCTGCCTGATTATAGAGTTTGAACCCATTGATAAAGTCTGCCGTTATCTCGGGATGTTCAAGCACGAGAAGGCACTTCAAGGGATAAAGACAACCTGCCAATGGGAAGCCGTAAGTACTTGCGAGTTGTGTGGCGCTGCAGTTTTCACCTGTTATATGCTTGTGAACCTTGCAAAGAAATTTATGTGGTACCGAGGAATCTATATCTTCCAAGGTCGAACAGATGTCCGCCAACGTGTACCGCTTAAACATGCCACGGCCTGTGTGCTCGACGATCGGAGTACCTTTCTGAGCGAGCAAAATTCGGCGATCGTAGCGGGATTTCAGATCCGCTGCCTGCTTGTTAGCCCAGTTACGGACGGTCGCGAGATCGTTTCTGATGTGAAAGAACAACACGTCGATCGCCTCGGCATCGGTTACGTGCAATGGGATACTCGTGAGTAGTTTTTCCTGTATAAGCAGGCCGTCCTTCTCGCACAATCTCGTCTCCGAACCGTGTTTGGTAGCCGTAGGGGGACGCCGGATCGGAGAGGTGAGGTTTGCCCATACACCCGTTTTACACAGACAGGATTCAACAGCACTGATGAACTTATTCCACGATTTGATCTTATAAATGCTGTCGTAGCCGGCTTCCTTAGCTCTATTAAAGTGAGCAAGGGTGAAAGCGTGCATGAATCGCTTCACCCCTTGTTCAGTTTTAAATGTCTGCATCGGCCACTTGGCTTGATTTTCGTGGAGGTAATCGAACATAAATCCCCATTCGAGACGATAATCTTTTTCTCGACCACGGTAGTATTTTTTAAGCTGGACATACACCCTCTCGACGAAAGCTCTTCCATAACTTTTTACGAGAGGAGCTAATCTCAAGTGCGTGCTCTTACCGTCCTTCCCACGAATCATCCAGCCTTCCCAATACCATCTCTTGAAATCATCCGCCGATGCCACTTTCGCGCACTTGGATTCATCAGGTTTGAATAGATCGAAGTCCCAACTAACGGTATGAATGTCAGGGTGTGCGAGTTTGGCTGTGGCCAGGATCTGATAGAGGCGGCGACAGAGCTTCACTGACTCTTTATTTGGCAAGTCAAGTAACTCATTGCCAGCCAAGACGGCTGTGTAGGATTCCAGAATTTCCCCGATCGCGGGACTTCTGAGCGTCTCCATTGTGATTCGCACACCAGTGATGTCGCAATATGCTTCGAGTAGCTGAAGCGCGGGTCTAACCGCAGAGCTTTTGATTTTTTTCGCAGTCCGGTAAGACTCGCCGGCCTGAAGAATCAGATCCCCGACCTCTTGGTCAATCGCGGTAAGTGGATGATAGAGGATGGCGAAGGTATTTTTGACAACTGTCATTTTTTTTGGATTGATCATTTTGTCTTGAATGCCTGATTCTAAGCGGTTTCACCGATAATGACATCGGCTGCTAAATAGTCAAAGCAAAGAGCTGGGTTTCGAACTGAACCTGGACTTCAAAGAAGACTTGTCCGAAGAAGCCATTGACGCTTTCCTCGAAGCATTCATCAAAGAAGCCATGGAAGCCAACGGTCTGGGTTATGTTGGCGGCGACGACTTCGGTCTGGTATGCCTGCAGAAGCGTGGCTCGGTCAACGAAGAGCAGCGCGCTGCCGTTGAAGCCTGGCTGAAAACCCGCTCCGAGCTGACCAAGTATGAAGTCAGCCCGTTGCTGGACGTTTGGTATCCGGAAAAGCCGATCAACGCGGCTAAGTGATACTGACAAAAACGGCGACCTGAGGGTCGCCGTTTTTTTTGGTGGATCAAAAGATCGCAGCCTCGTTTCACTCGACAGCTCCTACAGGGGAGCGCGATCTCCTGTAGGAGCTGCCGAAGGCTGCGATCTTTTAGGCCTTGCGCCAATTCAAAATCAGCAGCGTCAAAACCCCCGCAACAATCCCCCAGAACGCCGACCCAATGGAAAACAGCGTCAACCCCGACGCCGTGACCATAAAGGTAATCAGCGCCGCTTCCCGCTCCTTCACCTCGGTCATGGCAATGCTCAAGCCATTGATGATCGAGCCGAACAGCGCCAGCGCGGCAATCGACAACACCAATTCTTTCGGCAACGCTGCAAACAAGGCCGCCAATGTCGCGCCGAACACCCCGGCAATCCCGTAGAAAATCCCGCACCACACCGCTGCCGTGTAGCGCTTGTTGCGATCTTCATGGGCGTGCGGCCCGGTGCAAATCGCCGCGCTGATCGCCGCGAGGTTGATGCCGTGGGAGCCAAACGGTGCCAGCAACAGCGAGGCGATGCCGGTGGTGGTGATCAGTGGCGAGGCGGGGACGGTGTAGCCATCGGCGCGTAAAACGGCGATGCCGGGCATGTTCTGCGAGGTCATCGCCACGACGAACAGCGGGATGCCGATGCTGATGGTCGCCGCCAGCGAGAAATGCGGCGTCGTCCACACGGGCGTCGCCACTTCCAGATGAAAACCGCTGAAATCCAGCAATCCCATGAAGCCCGACAATGCGGTGCCAATCAGCAGCGCAGCGAGCACCGCATAACGTGGCGACAGGCGCTTGACCACTAAATAGGTGAAGAACATCCCCAGCACCAAACCTGTGCGGTGCTGCGCGGCGACGAAGATTTCGCTGCCGATCTTGAACAGAATCCCCGCCAACAACGCCGCCGCCAGGGATGCCGGGATCTTTTTCACCAGCCGTTCGAAGCTGCCGGTCAGCCCGCAAATGATCACCAGCACCGCGCAAGTGATGTAGGCGCCAATGGCTTCGCCGTAACTGACGCCACCCAGACTGGTGATCAGCAGTGCCGCGCCGGGCGTCGACCAGGCTATGGTGATTGGCGTGCGATAGCGCAGCGACAGGCCGATCGAACACACTGCCATGCCGATCGAAATCGCCCAGATCCACGAAGAAATCTGCCCGCTGGTCAGGCCCGCCGCTTGCCCGGCCTGGAACATCAACACCAGGGAACTGGTGTAACCGGTCATCATCGCGATGAAACCGGCGACGATCGCTGATGGTGACGTGTCGGCCAGAGGGCGGAGCTGAGTGTGCGTGGCGTCGTTCATGACGGCGGTGTTCCTTCTACAGATGATATTCCCCTGTAGGAGCTGCCGAAGGCTGCGATCTTTTGATCTTTCTTCTAGAAAATTAAAATCAAAAGATCGCAGCCTTCGGCAGCTCCTACATTGAGATAGAGACGGGCGGCGGATTTCGGGATCAAGCCTAAACTCAATCGTAACGGATCGTTGCAATACAGCCGAACTCACAAACAGCCGTACAGTCGTGTTGCCACCATCCATTGTGTACAATCGCGGTGTTTTTTACGCGATACTTGCCAGCGACCTACTGTGCCGTATTACAGTCACGGTCTATTCGCCGCAGTTCTCCCGACTCGAGTGCCCATGAACGAACAGTTGCAACCCCTCAAGAAACAACCGCGAGCAGGCAAAGCCGGCCGCAGCGGAACCCAGGACGATATTGTCTACGCGCATATCTTCGAGGCCATCCTCGAACAGCGTCTGGCGCCCGGCACCAAGTTGAGCGAAGAAGCGCTGGGGGAAATCTTTGGGGTCAGCCGCACCATCATTCGCCGCGCGCTGTCGCGTCTGGCCCATGAAGGCGTGGTGCTGTTGCGGCCGAATCGTGGCGCCGTCGTCGCCAGCCCGAGCGTTGAAGAAGCGCGGCAGGTGTTCCTTGCCCGTCGCCTGGTCGAGCGCGCGATCACTGAGCTGGCGGTGCAACACGCCACCGCCGAGCAGATCGCCGAGCTGCGGCAGATGGTCAACGATGAGCGCGACAGCTTCTCGCGCGGTGATCGCGGCGCCGGTATTCGTCTGTCGGGCGAATTCCACCTGAAACTGGCGGAAGCGGCGATGAACGCGCCGTTGATCAGCTTCCAGCGCAGCCTGGTGTCGCAGACGTCGCTGATCATTGCCCAGTATGAAAGCGGCAACCGTTCGCACTGTTCCTACGACGAACACACCCAGTTGATCGACGCGATTGAAAAGCGCGACGGCGATCTGGCGGTGCGTTTGATGATGCATCACATGGATCACATCGACAGCAAGCTCAACCTCGACGAAGAAAGCGCGTCGGATGATTTGCATGCGGTGTTCTCGCATTTGTTGCAGACCAAGAAGCCTGGGCGCTCGAGCGCCAAGCTCTAAGTGATACCGAGTCGCGGCCTTCGCGAGCAAGCCCGCTCCCACATTTGAAATGCATTCCCCCTGTGGGAGCGGGCTTGCTCGCGAAGACGATCTGACAGGCAATAAAAATCCCCCGGGGTGTACACCGCCGGGGGATTTTTTATGCCTGGAAAAAAGCTTAGCGCTGATGCACCAAAGACCCCGCCGCATACGTCTGCTGCACCGTGCGGTCATCACCCAGCGTCATCAACACAAACAACGACTCGGCAATGTTGTTGGCCTGCTTCAAGCGATAGCTCAGCAGCGGCGTCGCGTTGTAGTCCAGCACCAGGAAGTCAGCGTCGGAACCCGGTTGCAGGTTGCCGATCTTGTCTTCCAGACGCAGGGCGCGTGCGCCACCCAGCGTCGCCAGATACAGCGACTTGAACGGGCTCAGTCGCGCCCCTTGCAGCTGCATCACTTTGTACGCTTCGTTCAACGTTTGCAGCAGCGAGAAACTGGTGCCGCCGCCGACGTCAGTGCCCAAACCGACGTTGAGTTTGTGCTTCTCGGCCATCGGTAGATTGAACAGTCCGCTACCCAAGAAGAAGTTCGAGGTCGGGCAGAACGAGATCGCCGAGCCGGTTTCCGCCAGACGCGCGCATTCGTCGTCGCACAGGTGTACGCCGTGGGCGAACACCGAGCGCTCGCCAAGCAATTTGTAATGGTCGTAAACGTCGAGGTAGCCCTTGCGCTCCGGGAACAGCTCCTTGACCCACTCGATTTCCTTGAGGTTCTCGCTGATGTGGGTCTGCATGTACAGATCCGGGTATTCAGTCAGCAGTTGCCCGGCGAGGGTCAGTTGCTCCGGGGTGCTGGTCGGTGCGAAACGCGGAGTGACGGCATAGTGCAGACGACCCTTGCCGTGCCAGCGCTCGATCAGCGCCTTGCTTTCGACGTAGCTGGATTCGGCGGTATCGGTCAGATAATCCGGCGCGTTGCGATCCATCATCACCTTGCCGGCGATCATGCGCAGATCGAGCTGCTCGGCCTTTTCAAAGAACGAATTCACCGACTGCGGATGCACGCTACCGAATACCAGTGCGGTGGTGGTGCCGTTGCGCAGCAGTTCCTTGATGAAGATGTCGGCGACGTCATCAGCGTGGGATTTGTCGCCGAACTGGCTTTCGCACGGGAAGGTATAGGTGTTCAGCCAGTCGAGCAGTTGTTCGCCGTAGGCACCGACCATGCCGGTTTGTGGCAAGTGAATGTGCGTGTCGATGAAGCCCGGGGTGATCAGGGCGTCCTGATATTGGGTGATTTCGATGTCTGCCGGCAGGGTCGGCAGCAAATCACTGGCGTGGCCGAGGGCGCTGATCTTGCCGCCATCGACCACCAGCAGGCCATCCTCGAAATATTCGTAGGAGGCTTCGATCCCGACTTCGGCGGGGTCGGCGATGCTGTGCAGGATGGCGGCGCGGTAGGCTTTGCGAGTCAGAGGCATGAGGGTTCTCTAATCAGTTTGAGGCTTTGAGTTTGGCGGCCTGACTGCGCCGCGAAACCGGCAGCAGTTTGGCAATCGGTTCGGCGCTGGCAGTCTGCTGGCCGAAGTTGGCGTTATAGGTGGCGATGATTTCGCCGGCGATGGAGATGGCGATTTCCACAGGCAGTTTGCCTTTGACTTCGCCAATGCCCATCGGGCAGCGCATGCGTTGCACGACGCCACTGTCGAAACCGCGATCACGCAGACGGTGTTCGAACTTCGCGCGTTTGGTCTTCGAGCCAATCAGGCCGAAGTAAGCGAAGTCGTTGCGCTTGAGGATCGCGGCAGTGAGTTCAAGGTCGAGTTGATGGTTGTGGGTCATGACGATGCAATAACTGCCGGCGGGCAGGTCATCGATTTCATCCACAGGCTCTTCGGACACGATTTTACGCACGCCGTGGGGGATGTGTTCGGGGAATTCGGCATCACGCGAATCGATCCAGCGCACCCGGCAGGGCAGGCTGGCGAGCAGTGGCACCAAAGCGCGGCCAACGTGGCCGGCACCGAACACGGCGATTTGCGCCTGTACCTGGCCCATCGGTTCGAACAGCAACACGGTGGCGCCGCCGCAGCACTGGCCAAGGCTCGCGCCGAGGCTGAAACGCTCCAGATGGGTGTCCTGCTTACCGCTGGCGAGCATCTCGCGGGCGATCTGCATGGCTTTGTATTCCAGATGCCCGCCACCGATGGTGTCGAAGCTCTGGTTGGCGCTGATGACCATTTTCGAGCCGGCGTTGCGGGGCGTCGAGCCGAGTTCTTCGATGATCGTCACCAGCACACAGGACTCGCCCTGGTTCTGCAGGTCGGCGAGGGCGTCGATCCAGTTGTACATGTTCACCTCGACATCTTCGTTGTCTGTTCGGGCCTCTTCGCGAGCAAGCTCGCTCCCACATTTGGATTTGTACAAGTCCAACAGTCAGCACAAATCCCTGTGGGAGCGAGCTTGCTCGCGAATGGCCGCGCCTCGGTCCTAGAGCGGAGCCAACTCGGTTTCAGCTTCGACGGCTTTCACCGCCTTCAACTGCCGCATCTGCTCACAACCCCACAACACCCGCTCCGGCGTCGCCGGCGCATCAATCTGCGGCTGATGCTTGTAATCCCCGAGGCTCGCCACGGCATCCTTGATCGCACACCACGAAGCAATCCCGAGCATGAACGGTGGTTCACCGACAGCCTTGGAATGGAACACCGTGTCTTCCGGGTTCTTGCGGTTTTCCACCAGTTTTACGCGCAGATCCAGCGGCATGTCCGCCACGGCCGGGATCTTGTAGCTGGCCGGGCCGTTGGTCATCAGCTTGCCTTTGTTGTTCCAGACCAGCTCTTCCATGGTCAGCCAGCCCATGCCCTGGATGAAGCCACCCTCAACCTGACCGATGTCGATGGACGGGTTCAACGAGGCGCCGACGTCGTGAAGAATGTCGGTGCGCAGCATCTTGTACTCGCCGGTCAGAGTGTCGACGATCACTTCGCAGCACGCCGCGCCGAAGGCGAAGTAGTAGAACGGACGGCCGCGGGCCTGGCTGCGGTCGTAGTAGATTTTCGGGGTCTTGTAGAAGCCGGTGCTCGACAGCGACACCTGATTGAAATACGCCTGCTGAATCAGCGCTTCAAAGGTCAGGATGTGGTCACGAACACGCACATGGCCGTTGTGGAATTCAACGTCTTCTTCAGTGACTTTGAAGTGACGCGCAGCGAATTCGATCAAGCGTTTCTTGATGATTTCTGCCGCGTTCTGCGCCGCTTTACCGTTCAGGTCAGCGCCGCTGGAGGCGGCGGTCGGCGAGGTGTTCGGCACCTTGTCGGTGTTGGTCGCGGTGATCTGCACACGGTCGATTTCCACCTGGAACACTTCGGCCACGACCTGCGCGACTTTGGTGTTCAGGCCTTGGCCCATTTCCGTGCCGCCATGGTTCAGGTGGATGCTGCCGTCGGTGTAGATGTGGATCAGCGCGCCGGCCTGGTTCAAGAAGCTCGCGGTAAACGAAATACCGAATTTCACCGGGGTCAGCGCCAGGCCTTTTTTCAGGATCGGGCTGTTGGCGTTGTAGCGACGAATCGCTTCGCGACGCTCGTGATACTGGCTGCTTTCTTCCAGTTCGGCGGTCATTTCCTCGAGCATGTTGTGCTCGACGGTCTGGTAGTAATGGGTGACGTTGCGCTCGGTCTTGCCGTAGTAGTTGGCCTTGCGCACCGACAGCGGATCGACGTTCAAGTGACGGGCAATCGCGTCCATCACTTCTTCGATCGCGACCATGCCTTGCGGTCCACCGAAACCACGGTAAGCAGTGTTCGACGCGGTGTTGGTCTTGCAGCGGTGACCGTTGATGGTCGCGTCGCCGAGGTAGTACGAGTTGTCCGAGTGGAACATTGCACGGTCAACGATCGACGCGGACAAGTCCGGCGAGCAGCCGCAGTTGCCGGCCAGATCCATGTTGATCCCGTGCAGGCGCCCGGTGCTGTCGAAGCCAACGTCGTATTCGACGTAGAACGGGTGACGCTTGCCGGTCATCAGCATGTCTTCAACGCGCGGCAGGCGCATCTTGGTCGGCTGACCGGTGAGATGCGCAACCACCGCGCACAGGCACGCCGGGCTGGCGGCCTGAGTTTCCTTGCCACCGAAACCACCGCCCATGCGGCGCATGTCGACGACGATTTTGTTCATCGACACGTCGAGCACTTCGGCGACCAGTTTTTGTACTTCGGTCGGGTTCTGCGTCGAGCAGTAAACGATCATGCCGCCATCTTCGGTCGGCATCACCGAGGAGATTTGCGTCTCCAGGTAGAAGTGTTCCTGACCGCCGATGTGCAGCGTGCCTTGAATGCGGTGTTCAGCGGTTGCCAGCGCAGAGGCTGAGTCGCCGCGCTGGTGGGTGTGGCTGTCGAGCACGAAGTGGCGTTTGCGCAGGGCCTCAACCACGTCGAGCACAGGTTCGAGGTCTTCGTATTCGATGATCGCGGCCATCGCGGCTTTGCGCGCGGTTTCCAGATCTTTCGCCGCAACGGCGAGCACCGGTTGACCAACGAACTGCACGTCATCGATGGCCAGCAACGGATCGCCCGGCATCAACGGGCCGATGTCTTTCAGGCCCGGCACGTCTTCGTGGGTGATGGCGATGCGCACGCCTTCGAAGGCGTAGCACGGCGAAGTGTCGATGCTGATGATTTTCGCGTGGGCGCGATCCGACATGCGTGCATACAAGTGCAACTGGTTGGGAAATTCCAAGCGGTCATCGATGTACTGCGCTTCACCGGACACGTGTTTGGCGGCGCTGTCGTGTTTGACGCTGCGGCCGACACCGGAGGTCAGATCCTTGGCGAACAATTCAGCCAGTTCAGCTTGAGTTTTCTCTACGCCGTGATGGTTAGACATAAGCGGTCACCCGAGTCTCGATGTGCGGTGTTTGCAGTTCGATGAAGTATTTACGCAGCAGGTTTTGCGCGCTGAGCAGGCGATATTCCTTGCTGGCGCGGAAGTCCGAGAGCGGCGTGAAATCTTCCGCCAGTGCGGCGCAAGCACGTTCGACCACAGCGTTGTTGAACGGCGCACCGATTAGCGCGGCTTCACAGTTGGCTGCGCGTTTCGGGATCGCGGCCATGCCGCCGAACGCCATGCGTGCATCGGTGATCACGCCGTTTTCCACGCGCAGGTTGAACGCGGCGCAGACGGCGGAGATGTCATCGTCCAGACGCTTGGAGACTTTGTAGGCGCGGAACAACTGCTCGGCGCTGGCGCGCGGCACGATGATCTTCTCGATGAACTCACTTTCCTGACGGGCCGTGACTTTGTAATCGATGAAGTAATCGTCGAGGTTCAGGGTGCGACGGGTTTCGCCTTTGCACAGCACAACCTGCGCGCCGAGAGCGATCAGCAGCGGCGGCGAGTCACCGATCGGCGAGGCGTTGCCGATGTTGCCGCCGAGGGTGCCCTGGTTGCGGATTTGCAGGGAAGCGAAGCGGTGCAGCAGTTCGCCGAAGTCCGGGTACTCGGCGTTCAATGCCTCGTAGCAGTCGGAGAGGGCGGTCGCGGCGCCGATTTCGATGCGGTCATCGAAGGTTTCGATGCGCTTCATTTCCGCGACGTTGCCGACGTAGATCATCACCGGCAGGGTGCGGTGGAACTGGGTGACTTCCAGCGCCAGATCGGTACCACCAGCGAGCAGCCGCGCTTGTGGATAAGCGTCATAAAGGTCGGCCAGATCGGCGACAGTCAGCGGCACCAGGCAGCGCTTGTCGCCGCTGTTCAGTTCGCCGATATCGGTCGGAGCGATAGCTTTCAGGCGGGCAATGGTGTCCGCTTCGCGGGCATCGAATTGATCCGGTTGCTTGCCGCAGCAGGATTGTTCGGCAGCCGCCAGAATCGGCCGGTAGCCAGTGCAGCGGCAGAGGTTGCCGGCCAGCGCTTCGTGGGCTTTGGCGTGATCCGGTGCATCGCTGTTCTTTTGCAGGGCGAACAGCGACATGACGAAACCGGGGGTGCAGAAACCGCACTGTGAGCCGTGGCACTCGACCATGGCTTTCTGCACGCTGTGCAGTTCACCTTTGTGCTTGAGGTCTTCGACGCTGATCAATTGTTTGCCGTGCAGCGACGAAACAAAGGTCAGGCACGAGTTGAGGCTGCGATAGCGAATGTGTTCGCGGCCATCGTCATCCGTTTGCAACTCGCCGACCACTACGGTGCAGGCGCCGCAGTCACCGCTGGCGCAACCTTCTTTAGTGCCGGATTTACCAACGTGTTCACGCAGGTAATTGAGCACGGTCAGATTCGGGTCCAGGGCGTGCTCGCTACGGAGTTCCTGGTTAAGTAAAAACTGGATCACGGAAGGCCTCGCAGACTCATTATTGTTGTTAACCGACTTGAGCCGAATTTAGCAGGTCTGACTTTTCGGTCAATGGTTTTCTGACTTAAAGGTCAGGAAAATCCATTTCGTCGATCAACAACGTGTCTATTCAGTATTGACCTTCATTGGTCAGCCTGGTTTTTTGTTTGGTTTTCTAAAGAAAACTGCGGGAATCGTGCCAAAAACCGCTAAGTGGGCACTCCGCCATGAGCCCGCATTTGCGCTACACTGCGCCGCTTGTGCAGATCGATAGAGTTTGAAGGACAACCATGACGTTCAAGGCGCCGGACAGCCTCGCCGAGCAAATCGCTCACCACCTCGCCGAACGCATCATTCGTGGCGAAATGAAGCCGGGAGAGCGCATCCAGGAACAAAAGGTCACGTTGGCCCTCAATGTCAGCCGCGGCTCCGTTCGTGAAGCCTTGCTGATCCTTGAACGCCGCCACCTGATCGCGATCCTGCCGCGCCGTGGTGCGCACGTCACCGAAATGACGCCGCACAAGGTGCAGAGCCTGTGCACGCTGATGAGCGAGCTGTACATCCTGCTCGGCAACTCGGTGGCCAATGGCTGGCAAGTCCAGTCGGACATGGCGCCGTTCGTGCAGATCCAGCAGCGCCTGACCGCCAGCTACGAGCGTCAGGACATCCGCAGCTTCGTCGACGACAGCTTCAGCGTGATGCGCGCCGCCTATCCATTTGCCAACAATCCTTACCTGCAAGAAACGGTCGAGAACCTGCAGCCGGCGATGAGCCGCGCCTACTTCCTCGCCCTCGAACAGCGCAAGGCGGAAATGAGCGAGTTCCTCGAACTGTTCGAACGCCTGCTGGCCGCCGTGCTGGCCCGTGATTTGCCGCAGATCCGCATCGTGCTCACGGCTTACGGCCAGCGCAGCTGCGATCTGGTGGTTGCTGCCTTGACGGGCGCTTAAGCGTGCGGCTCAAGTGCATCAAACTCGCGGGATTCAAATCCTTCGTCGACCCGACCACGGTGAACTTCCCCAGTAACATGGCGGCGGTGGTCGGGCCGAACGGTTGCGGCAAGTCGAACATCATCGACGCCGTCCGTTGGGTGATGGGCGAAAGCTCAGCGAAAAACCTGCGTGGCGAGTCGATGACCGACGTCATCTTCAACGGCTCGACCAGCCGCAAGCCGGTGAGTCAGGCCAGTATCGAGCTGGTTTTCGACAACTCCGACGGCACGCTGCTGGGCGAATACGCGGCCTACGCGGAAATTTCCATTCGCCGCAAAGTCACCCGCGACAGCCAGACCACGTATTACCTCAACGGCACCAAATGCCGTCGTCGCGACATCACCGATATCTTCCTCGGCACCGGCCTCGGCCCGCGCAGCTACTCGATCATCGAGCAGGGGATGATCTCCAAGCTGATCGAATCCAAGCCCGAAGACCTGCGTAACTTTATTGAAGAAGCCGCCGGCATCTCGAAATATAAAGAGCGCCGTCGCGAGACCGAAAACCGCATCCGGCGCACCCACGAAAACCTCGCGCGTCTGACTGACCTGCGCGATGAGCTCGAGCGTCAACTCGAACGCCTGCACCGTCAGGCCGAAGCGGCGAAGAAGTACCAAGAATTCAAAGCAGAGGAGCGCCAGCTCAAGGCGCAACTGTCGGCCCTGCGCTGGCAGGATCTGAATGATCAGGTCGGTCAGCGCGAGTCGATCATCGGCACTCAGGAAATCAGTTTCGAAGCCTTGGTCGCTGAGCAGCGAAATGCTGACGCGGCCATCGAACGCTTGCGCGACGGTCACCATGATCTGTCCGAGCGCTTCAATCTGGTGCAAGGGCGCTTCTATTCGGTCGGCGGTGACATCGCCCGGGTCGAGCAGAGCATCCAGCACGGCCAGCAACGTCTGCGTCAGTTGCAGGACGATCTGAAAGAAGCCGAGCGCGCCCGCCTTGAAACCGAATCGCATCTGGGCCACGACCGCACGCTGCTGCTGACCCTCGGCGAAGAGCTGGACATGCTTGTGCCCGAGCAGGAAGTCACCAGTGCGGCCGCCGAAGAAGCCGCCGCTGCGCTGGAAGATTCCGAAAGCGTCATGCACGGCTGGCAGGAGCAGTGGGACGCTTTCAACCTGACTGCCGCCGAACCGCGCCGTCAGGCTGAGGTGCAGCAGTCGCGCATCCAGCAGCTGGAAGCCAGCATGGAGCGCCTCGCCGATCGGCAAAAGCGTCTCGGCGAAGAGCGCGCGTTGCTCTCGGCCGACCCTGAAGACGCGGCGATCATGGAGCTCAACGAGCAGCTCGCCGAGTCCGAAGCGACCCTCGAAGATTTGCAGACCAGCGAAGAAGCGCAGGTCGAAAAACTCGAACAACTGCGCCAGGAATTGCAGCAAGCGCTGACCGCGCAGCAACAGGCGCAGGGCGATTTGCAGCGCCTCAATGGTCGCCTCGCTTCCCTCGAGGCGTTGCAGCAAGCGGCGCTTGATCCGGGCACCGGCACCGCCGAATGGCTGAAAGAACACAACCTCGCCGAGCGTCCGCGTCTGGCTGAAGGTTTGAAGGTCGAGGCCGGTTGGGAACTGGCGGTGGAAACCGTGCTCGGCGCCGATCTGCAAGCGGTGCTGGTCGACGACTTCAGTGGCTTCGATTTGTCCGGTTTTACTCAGGGCGATTTGCGCCTGCTCAGCCCGGCCAGCGATGGCGTGCGAGTGGCGGGCAGCTTGCTGGATAAAGTCGACGCGCAGATCGATCTGTCGCCGTGGCTTGGCCAAGTCAAACCGTTCGACAGCCTTGAGCAGGCCTTGGCCTTGCGCGGGCAGTTGAGTGCCGGTGAGAGCTTGATCAGTCGCGACGGTTATTGGGTTGGTCGGCATTTTCTTCGCGTACGTCGGGCCAGTGAAGCGGAGAGCGGCATGCTCGCCCGTGGCCAGGAAATCGAAGCGCTGCACCTCGAACGCGAAGAGAAAGAAACCACCGTCGAAGCCATGGAAACCCGTCTGCAAACCCTGCGTGCGCAACAGCGTCAGCAGGAAAACGGTCGCGAACATTTGCGTCGTTTGCTGCAAGACGAAGCGCGCCAGCAAGGCGAACTGAAAGCTCAGTTGTCCGCCGGCAAAGCCAAGGCCGAACAGCTGACTCTGCGTCGCACCCGTCTCGATGAAGAGCTGATCGAACTCGGCGAACAACGCGAGCTTGAGCACGAACAAGTCGGCGAAGCGCGCATGCACTTGCAGGAAGCGCTGGATGCCATGGCGCTGGACACCGAGCAGCGCGAGTTGCTGCTGGCCCAGCGCGACAGCCTGCGCGAACGCCTTGATCGCGTGCGTCAGGAAGCGCGGCAGCACAAGGATCATGCGCATCAATTGGCCGTGCGTCTCGGCTCGTTGCGCGCGCAGCATGACTCCACGCGTCAGGCGCTCGAGCGTCTGGAAATGCAGTCCGAGCGCCTGACTGAAAAACGCGAACAGTTGAGTCTGAACCTGGAGGAGGGCGAGGCTCCGCTGGAAGAGCTGCGCCTGAAACTCGAAGAGCTGCTCGACAAGCGCATGACCGTCGACGAAGAACTCAAGACCGCGCAGATCGCCCTGGAAGACGCTGACCGCGAATTGCGCGACGCGGAAAAACGCCGGACTCAGGCTGAACAACAATCGCAATTGATTCGTGGCCAGCTCGAACAGCAGCGCATGGAATGGCAAGCCCTGACCGTGCGCCGCAAGGCCTTGCAGGATCAATTGCTCGAAGACGGCTACGATCTCAACGGCGTGCTTGCGACATTAACCGCGCAAGCCAGTGAACGCGAAGCCGAAGAAGAACTCGAACGCATCAATGCGCGGATTCAACGCCTGGGCGCGATCAACCTCGCGGCCATCGACGAATACACGCAGCAGTCTGAACGTAAACGTTATCTGGATGCGCAGGACGCCGATCTGGTCGAAGCACTGGAGACGCTGGAAAACGTTATCCGCAAGATCGACAAGGAAACCCGTAACCGCTTCAAAGATACCTTTGATCAGATCAATGGCGGTTTACAGGCGCTTTTCCCAAAAGTTTTCGGTGGCGGGCGCGCGTATTTGGAACTGACGGGCGAAGATCTACTCGATACAGGGGTAACGATCATGGCGCAGCCGCCAGGGAAGAAGAACAGCACCATCCATTTGCTCTCCGGCGGGGAAAAAGCCCTGACCGCATTGGCACTGGTTTTTGCGATCTTCAAGTTGAACCCGGCGCCGTTCTGCATGCTCGATGAGGTTGACGCGCCGCTGGATGACGCTAACGTTGGACGCTACGCACGCTTGGTCAAAGAAATGTCGCAGACCGTGCAGTTCATCTATATCACCCACAACAAAATCGCCATGGAAATGGCCGAGCAGTTGATGGGTGTAACGATGCATGAACCGGGTTGTTCGCGACTGGTGGCGGTGGATGTCGAGGAGGCGATGGCGATGGTGGACGCCTAGCGGCGCAGCTTTGAGCGACAAGCTTTGAGCTACAAGCTAGAAGCTTACGGCTCGAAGCCTGAGCGAAGCGAGCCCACAATTTGCGCAGCGATTTCGACAGACGGTGTAAAGTTGCCTTTGGTCGTGCTAGTTTAATGTCAAATTTTCGTATACGTGGGCAAAACGCCTGTCAGAACATAGAGTTGGCGCCACGTTTTAAAGCGGTTTGCACAGTGTAAACCCCTTATTTTTCAGCATTTTT
>NZ_JBIVMX010000060.1:0-1067 GCF_044753305.1 Pseudomonas sp. NPDC088429
CACCGCACCCGGTACACGGCGGTCCGGTCGGGGCGGCAGATCATGTCGATGTCGGCCGGGTCGAGCAGTTCGTAATAGATGTCGTCTTCGACGTAATCGCCGGTCACCGTCTGCAACAGAACGCTTTCTGGCAGGCGCATGCCTTTTTCGGCGATGAACTTGTTGGTCGGCGAAATCTTGCCACGGGTGATCCCGGTCAAGTCGGCGATCATGCATTCGACTTCTGTGATCTTGTGGTCTTTCAACCAATCGGTGAGCTGGTCGAGGTTGTTACTCATAAATGCCTCTGGGCTGAGTCTCCTGACGCTATGTCAGGCAAAGTTTGACGCCGGGGCGTCGCGATAATGGGCTTGCTTGTGCGCAGTGCGGGCTTACGCCAGGCACCGCGCATAGACAATGAAAGAGGAGCTTACCTGCCCTTTACGCTGGCGTTGCATTTCCTGTGCACAGTTCAGGCGTGCAGAATCGTGAGCACGGCTTGGCAGCCGGCACAGGCTTTGAGAGTAAAAGAGATCTATATTGGAAGGGGACGCCATAAACAGAGTGCCTTGTCGTACGTCCAGAATATCGGACGCTGCCGTTTTGCCTGCTGCTGACGAGAACCTCGTCGACAGGCTGCGCGCCTTATTGGCGGAGCGTTGGACGGATTTGTCGCCACTGATGTGATAAGCATGCAGACCGGACTGTTGCGAGCAGTCGGTGATGCCGATTAACGGCAGGCGAGACATGAAGCACCCCGGTATTATTGCTGTTATGGGTTTGATCCGAGCTTAGCCTTGTTCATTTTTTTACACAACACCCCCGTAAAAAATACAACACGGCCTGCTCAAGCCCGCGGGTGGCAAGCGTCCCGGCGTCTCAAAAGCGCCCCAAAGTGCCCCATAAATGCCCTTGCAGCGCTTTTTTAGGGCAAAAAAGGCCTCGCTTGACTTCGGCAGGCCGTTCGGGTTGACTGAAACCAGAAAAGATCAATGATTGATATTTTTAACAACAAAGGTGTTGCATCATGTCGGTACCCCCGCGTGCCGTTCAGCTTAACGAAGCGAACGCGTTCGTTAAGGAAGCTC